>NZ_JAGWDG010000105.1:0-202 GCF_020658095.1 Clostridioides sp. ZZV14-6009 | reverse complement strand
AAATCTATAAAGTAACAATGGATGGAAATGTAAAATATACTAAAGCAGATGGAACATTAGGAGAAGAAGCAGATAAAGCAGCATTAACAGGAACATCAATAACAGGATTAGAAAATGGAAAAACGTATAAAGTAGAATATGCTACAGTAACAGTAGAATCAGGTTCAGTAGCTGGAGCAACAGCAGGAGATAAAGAAATAAC
>NZ_JAGWDG010000104.1:0-203 GCF_020658095.1 Clostridioides sp. ZZV14-6009 | reverse complement strand
TTATCCGATAGGATTAAAGCATATGAGGAAAACAAGGACTTAGATATTAAGAAAATAAAATATCCTACACCTGCACATTACAAAAAGGAATATGAGTTCCTAAAAGAAGTTGATAGTTTAGCACTTGCAAATGAACAAATGAATTTAGATAAAGCCTACAAAAACTTTTTTAGAGATAAATCAGTAGGTTTTCCTAAATTCAA
>NZ_JAGWDG010000103.1:0-204 GCF_020658095.1 Clostridioides sp. ZZV14-6009 | reverse complement strand
GTAATTACAATGAAATTAGATAGTAATAATCATTCAGTATTTTTGTTACACTATCACTTAGTTATGTGTATAAAATAGATAACTCTATATCAGATAGACTAAAAGATATATTTGTAGATATCGCCCCAAATTATGGAGTGGAGTTGCTAGAATGGAATCATGATATTGACCATGTGCACTTGTTATTCAAAGCAAAACCAAATA
>NZ_JAGWDG010000102.1:0-204 GCF_020658095.1 Clostridioides sp. ZZV14-6009 | reverse complement strand
GTGAGGTTGACATAAAACAATTAGAAGAATCTAATAAGTATATTGGCATAGATTTAGGCTTAAAAGATTTTGCAATATGTTCTAATGGAAGCATATTTAACAATCCTAAATGGTTAAGAAAAGCTAACTATAGATTGAAATTGGAACAAAGAAGATTATCAAAGATGAAGAAGTTCAGTAATAATTGGAATAAGCAAAGAATTA
>NZ_JAGWDG010000101.1:0-206 GCF_020658095.1 Clostridioides sp. ZZV14-6009 | reverse complement strand
AATTTACCTACCTTTACAATTTGTCTGCCATACCAATTAGCCTTGTATTCTAATTGACGAACAAATTCTGACCATGATACATCAGAAATAGAACGAGATAGTTTATGATTTCTAGTCATATTCTTTACCTGTAAATCTTCTATGCAAATAATATCATTTTCTTGTATTAATTTAGTAGATAGTTTTTGTAGAAAATCCTTTCGCCT
>NZ_JAGWDG010000100.1:0-211 GCF_020658095.1 Clostridioides sp. ZZV14-6009 | reverse complement strand
TACTTGCATTTATATCTCTATCGTGAGTTACATTACAACAAGGACAAATCCATTCTCTTATATTTAAATTCTTAATTGCCTCGTTTTTGTACCCACATTTATTGCATATTTGTGAACTTGCAAAGAATTTACCCACCTTTACAATTTGTCTACCATACCAATTAGCCTTGTATTCTAATTGACGAACAAATTCTGACCATGACACATCAGA
>NZ_JAGWDG010000099.1:0-212 GCF_020658095.1 Clostridioides sp. ZZV14-6009 | reverse complement strand
AATACAAATAATATCCGTTTCGCCATACTATTTCAGCAGTCTTTATATTTTCAATATTAAAATCTAACTCTAAATATCTACCTTTTGACATTGATAACTTTAAGTTACCTTTAGCATTGATATTTATTGCACTAACTTTGAATGGTATTATATAAAATTTCTTGGTTTTATATGGATACTTTGCCTTGGTATTACCTTTCTTTCTTAACTCT
>NZ_JAGWDG010000098.1:0-213 GCF_020658095.1 Clostridioides sp. ZZV14-6009 | reverse complement strand
TAATACAAATAATATCCGTTTCGCCATACTATTTCAGCAGTCTTTATATTTTCAATATTAAAATCTAACTCTAAATAGATACCTTTTGACATTGATAACTTTAAGTTACCTTTAGCATTGATATTTATTGCACTAGCTTTGAATGGTATTATATAAAATTTCTTGGTTTTATATGGATACTTTGCCTTGGTATTACCTTTCTTTCTTAACTCT
>NZ_JAGWDG010000097.1:0-215 GCF_020658095.1 Clostridioides sp. ZZV14-6009 | reverse complement strand
TTTCTGATGTGTCATGGTCAGAATTTGTTCGTCAATTAGAATACAAGGCTAATTGGTATGGTAGACAAATTGTAAAGATAGGTAAATTCTTTGCAAGTTCACAAATATGCAATAAATGTGGGTACAAAAACGAGGAAGTTAAGAATTTAAATATAAGAGAATGGATTTGTCCTTGTTGTAATGTAACTCACGATAGAGATATAAATGCAAGTATA
>NZ_JAGWDG010000096.1:0-218 GCF_020658095.1 Clostridioides sp. ZZV14-6009 | reverse complement strand
TTAGATTTTTGACTTACTGTACCACTTTTAACTATTGAATTTGTTGGTATATATCCAAATTCTTTTAGTCTTACCCACCCAAGAGTAGGTATTTTGACCCTATGCCTTTCAATAGTCCAATCAGTCTTATTATTCTTAGGGAAATATGCTTTTACATCTTGATTTTTCTCTTTCTTGAACTTAGGAAAGCCTTTAGCACCTTTAAAAAAGTCTTTAAA
>NZ_JAGWDG010000095.1:0-225 GCF_020658095.1 Clostridioides sp. ZZV14-6009 | reverse complement strand
TAAGTGTAAGCAAAATAATATAGAACTTAGAATTGTTGATAGATTTTATCCATCATCAAAGACTTGTAGCCAGTGTGAAGAGATTAATAAGAATTTAAAACTTAAAGATAGAGTTTATAAATGTAGTTGTGGTTTATCTATTGATAGAGATTTAAATGCAAGTATTAATCTTAAAAATGCTAAAAAATATAAGATAGCTTAAATACAAAGTAATTTTCCCACACG
>NZ_JAGWDG010000094.1:0-226 GCF_020658095.1 Clostridioides sp. ZZV14-6009 | reverse complement strand
AATAATCAGATAGGTTTAGATTTAGGAATTAAAGAATTTTGTATCTCAAGTTGTGGACAATTTATAGAAAATCCTAAATATCTTCAGAAGTCATTAAACAAACTTGCTAAATTACAAAGAGAATTATCGAGAAAAACAATCGGTAGTTCAAATAGAAATAAAGCAAGATTAAAAGTTGCAAGACTTCAAGAACATATAGCTAATAGGCGAAAGGATTTTCTACAAA
>NZ_JAGWDG010000093.1:0-230 GCF_020658095.1 Clostridioides sp. ZZV14-6009 | reverse complement strand
ATTAGCTCAGTCGGTAGAGCACCTGACTTTTAATCAGGGTGTCCCGCGTTCGAGTCGCGGATAGATCACCAAAAAGGCGGCGACATAGCCAAGTGGTAAGGCAGTGGACTGCAACTCCTTGATCCCCAGTTCGAATCTGGGTGTCGCCTCCAAAATATTCCAAGGTAGCTCAACGGTGGAGCAACCGGCTGTTAACCGGTAGGCTGTGGGTTCGAGCCCCACCCTTGGAG
>NZ_JAGWDG010000092.1:0-237 GCF_020658095.1 Clostridioides sp. ZZV14-6009 | reverse complement strand
TGGTGCCCAGAGGCGGAATCGAACCACCGACACGGGGATTTTCAGTCCCCTGCTCTACCGACTGAGCTATCTGGGCAAATGGTGGGCCTAGCTGGACTCGAACCAGCGACCTCACGCTTATCAGGCGTGCGCTCTAACCACCTGAGCTATAGGCCCTTACTTGGTCGAGGTGAAGGGACTCGAACCCCCGGCCCCATGGTCCCAAACCATGTGCGCTACCAAACTGCGCTACACCTC
>NZ_JAGWDG010000091.1:0-253 GCF_020658095.1 Clostridioides sp. ZZV14-6009 | reverse complement strand
TGGTGACTCGTAGGGGAATTGAACCCCTGTTACCGCCGTGAAAGGGCGGTGTCTTAACCTCTTGACCAACGAGCCATTTTAATGGTTGCGGAGGCAGGACTCGAACCTACGACCTTCGGGTTATGAGCCCGACGAGCTGCCAACTGCTCCACTCCGCGATATTGTTTGTTTTATAAGTGCCGAAGACCGGAATCGAACCGGTACGAGAGGTAAGTCCCGCAGGATTTTAAGTCCTGTGCGTCTGCCAGTTCCG
>NZ_JAGWDG010000090.1:0-257 GCF_020658095.1 Clostridioides sp. ZZV14-6009 | reverse complement strand
TTATTTTTAAACTTTCATATTTTCTTGAAAGTTTTCTTTGTTCTCTTTTTAATTTCTTCTCAACTTTCTTAACTGTAGAAGTTTTATTTATATTTTTAAACTTCTTTTTATCTGAACATATTAAAAAATCTTTAATTCCTAAGTCAATACCTATTCCTTCATTAGTACATTTAGATACTCGAATATCATCTTCCTCAACTAATATAGATACATAGTATCTATTAGATTTTTGACTTACTGTACCACTTTTAACTATT
>NZ_JAGWDG010000089.1:0-257 GCF_020658095.1 Clostridioides sp. ZZV14-6009 | reverse complement strand
TCTAAATTAGCTAAAGTTGAAGTAAGTCTTGGACCTGAAATGAAATCTACAGGAGAAGTTTTAGGTGTAGGAGAAAACCTAGAAGAAGCTTTATATAAAGGATTCTTAGCAGCAGGTAGACATATGTCTGATGAAAGAGGAGTAGTGCTTGCTACTGTCAATAATAACGATAAAGATGAGTTTATAGCAATAGCAAAAGATATGAAAGAGTTAGGATATACTTTTGTTGCAACAGAAGGTACAGCTAAGAGTCTAAG
>NZ_JAGWDG010000088.1:0-267 GCF_020658095.1 Clostridioides sp. ZZV14-6009 | reverse complement strand
GAATTGGCAGACGCACTAGACTTAGGATCTAGCGCCATTGGCGTGGGGGTTCGACTCCCTTCATCCGCACCATTTTTATTTAATTTAATAAACGAGCGGGAATAGTTCAGTGGTAGAGCGCAACCTTGCCAAGGTTGAAGTCGCGAGTTCGAATCTCGTTTCCCGCTCCAAATTTATGTTTATAGTGCAATGTGGGTGCATAGCTCAGCTGGATAGAGCAACGCCCTTCTAAGGCGTGTGTCCGGGGTTCGAATCCCTGTGCGCTCA
>NZ_JAGWDG010000087.1:0-284 GCF_020658095.1 Clostridioides sp. ZZV14-6009 | reverse complement strand
TAGCTTTAGGGGTTTCCAGCAATTCAAGTAGTATTGGATAGGTTCTATCCTATCTCTACATATAAGTTTCCCTATATACTGACTATTTTAGCTACTAACTCATGGCTAAAGTCACGAATGTGCGTAGCTATTTTTTAATCAAAAGTAATTCACTTCTATCCTCTTTTTTTACATGAAGATAGTTATCATCTATACATGTTTTTACAGATTGACACACTCCCCATAGCTAAAGCAAGGGGATTCTTGGTGGCTAACGACTTAATACTATCTAAACGATAGAATCA
>NZ_JAGWDG010000086.1:0-302 GCF_020658095.1 Clostridioides sp. ZZV14-6009 | reverse complement strand
CGAGGACTTGACCAATATTTATTTGATGTTCATTAATTAAAATATATATGCAGTTTTTAGAGTGTTAACTCTATGTATTTAAATTTGTCAATAATTAGAGATTTTTATGAGTTTTGTGAGCTATAAATCGAATGAAAAAAGTATTGACATAATAAGACAAAGATGTTATTATAATACTTGTCTTAGAAAAAAGATAAATGAAAATTTAGACAATAATCTGGTTATAATAGCAGAGAGGATACACCTGTTCCCATTCCGAACACAGAAGTTAAGCTCTCTAGCGCTGATGGTACTTGGTGGGA
>NZ_JAGWDG010000085.1:0-332 GCF_020658095.1 Clostridioides sp. ZZV14-6009 | reverse complement strand
TAGCTCAGCTGGATAGAGCAACGCCCTTCTAAGGCGTGTGTCCGGGGTTCGAATCCCTGTGCGCTCACCACATATATTGGGGATTAGCCAAGTCGGTAAGGCACATGACTTTGACTCATGTATGCGTAGGTTCAAGTCCTGCATCCCCAGCCATTAAATATTAAAGTAGGGTTCATTAGCTCAGCTGGCAGAGCACCTGACTCTTAATCAGGGTGTCCCGAGTTCGATCCTCGGATGAATCATTGGAAGTAAAATATGGAGAGGTGTCCGAGTGGTTTAAGGAGCTGGTCTTGAAAACCAGTGACTTCGAAAGGGGCCGTGGGTTCGAATCC
>NZ_JAGWDG010000084.1:0-335 GCF_020658095.1 Clostridioides sp. ZZV14-6009 | reverse complement strand
ATATAGGGAAACTTATATGTAGAGATAGGATAGAACCTATCCAATACTACTTGAATTGCTGGAAACCCCTAAAGCTAACCAAACTAAAACATAAGGATGAAATAAACCTAAGTGTGAAAGTTACGAAAGTAGAAAAAATTGGTTAGATGGTATAAGGTTAAACCCTAAGTACTTTAAAATGGGCAATCAGCAGGTAAGCTCCGAATAGGAGAAACTTCAACGACTATTCCTCTTGAGGGAAGTACACTACAAGTTATCGGTAGTGGAAGTGGGTAGACCTTAACGGATAATGCCGAAGGATAAGATATAGTCTGTGCTTGCATGAAAGTGTAAGA
>NZ_JAGWDG010000083.1:0-348 GCF_020658095.1 Clostridioides sp. ZZV14-6009 | reverse complement strand
GTCGAGGACTTGACCAATATTTATTTGATGTTCATTAATTAAAATATATATGTAGTTTTTAGAGTGTTAACTCTAAAAAAGTATGAAAAAAGTATTGACAAAAATAACAAAAAATGTTAATATTATACTTGTCCTAGCAACAAGAAAGAAATGTGGTTATAATAGCAGAGAAGATACACCTGTTCCCATTCCGAACACAGAAGTTAAGTTCTTTAGCGCTGATGGTACTTGGTGGGAAACTGCCTGGGAGAGTAGGACATAGCCACGTTAGATGTTCCAAGGTAGCTCAACGGTGGAGCAACCGGCTGTTAACCGGTAGGCTGTGGGTTCGAGCCCCACCCTTGGAGC
>NZ_JAGWDG010000082.1:0-374 GCF_020658095.1 Clostridioides sp. ZZV14-6009 | reverse complement strand
CGAGGTGAAGGGACTCGAACCCCCGGCCCCATGGTCCCAAACCATGTGCGCTACCAAACTGCGCTACACCTCGAAATATTATTTACTATCTTATATTACTCTAAAACTCGTTTTTTTTCAAGTCCTTTTTATTTGGCAGGGGTGGAGGGACTCGAACCCCCGGCGCACGGTTTTGGAGACCGACGCTCTACCAACTGAGCTACACCCCTATGAAGAATAATGGACCTTCAGGGACTCGAACCCCAGACCTACCGGTTATGAGCCGGGCGCTCTAACCAACTGAGCTAAAGGTCCTGGTTGGTCGAGGTGAAGGGACTCGAACCCCCGGCCCCATGGTCCCAAACCATGTGCGCTACCAAACTGCGCTACACCTC
>NZ_JAGWDG010000081.1:0-379 GCF_020658095.1 Clostridioides sp. ZZV14-6009 | reverse complement strand
CTATAAATACTATTTCTCGAACTAAAAATAAATTACAAGAATTTGTGAGTAAGAGATATGAAGCAGCAGTTAAGATTAGAGATGAAGCTAGTTCAGCACTTAGAGGGCTTACAGGAAAAATAGATTCTTTTGTAAGTGGAGCTATTAGTAAATTCGCTAGACTGGCTACTACCGCAGGAGCTTTAATAGGTGGAATTGGTGTAGGTTCTGCTGTAAAAGGATTTGCTACTTTTGAACAAAGTATGAAGAATACACAAGCCGTAAGTGGAGCAACAGGAAAAGAAATGGAAGCTTTAACTGCAAAAGCTAGACAGCTTGGGAGAGAAACTAGTTTTACAGCTAAAGATGCAGGAGACGCAATGTATTACATGGGTATGGC
>NZ_JAGWDG010000080.1:0-379 GCF_020658095.1 Clostridioides sp. ZZV14-6009 | reverse complement strand
AGAAATAGAAGCTATTAAAAAAAGAAATTCTAGAACTAAAAATACTATACACTCAATAATGAAACAGTAGTATACTTTCAGAACCTCTAGTTGTTTATTACTCACTCCGTTGTTTGGAGTTTTGGTGGTATTTTGATTGTATTTGGTTCAGTATTCAAGAAATTCCCAAACCTTGTCTTAGGATATTCAAAGTTTCTTAATTGACTCAATATGCTGCACAACTGATGATGAAAAAACAAATTATTGCATGGGCAATCACTCTTAATCACAATTTCTTATGTCTCTCAGTGACTGTGTCAGAGTGTATAATTTAGACTCAAAGAAAAGTAAAACCCTTCCTGTCCTCCGTAAGTCTCAGTTTTAATAATGGCTATTCTTA
>NZ_JAGWDG010000079.1:0-380 GCF_020658095.1 Clostridioides sp. ZZV14-6009 | reverse complement strand
CCTTATATTAACTATTATTTATTTGTTATCCTTTAGTGTGTTCAGTGGTTACCATTTACTATACCCACCACTTGTCTTCCTTTGTCTTTCTCTCATTCTCTCCTCCTCCACTGCTCCTCTCTTCCAAAACTCTTTCACTGGTTCTCTCTCTGTCTCTCATTCAATTGCTTCACTCTTTCTTTCTCACAAGCTGTATTTTTCTCTTTCACACATGTACACATTCACAAAAGGACAACCACATGCAAACGGCAAAGAAATTGAGTTGTTAACATAGTCAAAACATTGGCCCTGTGGCCAAGTAGTTAAGTTTGTGCACTGTGCTTCTGTGGCCCAGGGTTTCGACAGTTAGGACCCTGGGCACAGGCATGGCACCGCTTGTA
>NZ_JAGWDG010000078.1:0-380 GCF_020658095.1 Clostridioides sp. ZZV14-6009 | reverse complement strand
CTAACACTACGAATGATAGATTATGTGTAGGAGGTGTTAGTTTTTATGTATAAATCTAACGGAAATATAACATATGACTGTAAATATCATATAATATTTTGTCCTAAGTATCGTAAACCTGTTTTAGTTGGCGAAGTAGAAAAGATGTTAAAGGAGATAATACCATATAAAGCAGATGAACTTGGAGCAGAAATAATAGAAATGGAAATAAACAAAGACCATGTGCATTTATTAATATCATGTGACCCACAATTTGGAATCCATAAAGTAGTAAAAGGTTTAAAAGGTTTTAGTTCAAGAGTATTAAGAGAAAATTTCCAACATTTAAAGTCTAGTATGCCTAGTATGTGGACTAATAGTTATTTCGTAGGAACTGTTGG
>NZ_JAGWDG010000077.1:0-387 GCF_020658095.1 Clostridioides sp. ZZV14-6009 | reverse complement strand
ATAATAGATTTTGGCGTGAATTCTACATAGCCCGACATTAAAGTTATGTTCTCTGCTTTCTTTTTGTCCCGTCTTACATAGCCTTAAGCTTCTTTTATTTTCATCCTTTCTAAATTACTTTATTTTAAATGTGTCTCAAACATAGCATAGGGTTTATGAGCCACATTTGTTTGTCCTATTTCTACCAATAAATATATTTCATGATTATCACAAATTTTTTGTCATAGTTTTCTTTGTTTTCTCTTGCTTGACTGAAATTCATTCTCCCATAGTTTTGTAAAGAAGAGCCCCTGAGAACAGTATCTCCTACATTACTGCATGCTTAAGGATATTTTACCAGCATTTTCACACAAAAAGGCAGTTTGCCTTATACTTTCTTCCTTATAC
>NZ_JAGWDG010000076.1:0-395 GCF_020658095.1 Clostridioides sp. ZZV14-6009 | reverse complement strand
CGAGGACTTGACCAATATTTATTTGATGTTCATTAATTAAAATATATATGCAGTTTTTAGAGTGTTAACTCTATGTAAAGTACTAACTTCAATTAATGGAAGATATTTAATAAAAAACTATTATTATTTAGTACTTTAAAAGTATTGACATTTAAAAATAAAGATGTTAATATAATATTTGTCTTATAAATAGGCAATATGTGGTTATAATAGCAAAGAGGATACACCTGTTCCCATTCCGAACACAGAAGTTAAGCTCTTTAGCGCTAATGGTACTTGGTGGGAAACTGCCTGGGAGAGTAGGACATAGCCACGTAAATGTTCCAAGGTAGCTCAACGGTGGAGCAACCGGCTGTTAACCGGTAGGCTGTGGGTTCGAGCCCCACCCTTGGAGC
>NZ_JAGWDG010000075.1:0-396 GCF_020658095.1 Clostridioides sp. ZZV14-6009 | reverse complement strand
TTCCTATTCTCATTTGCCTCTAGAAATGGAAAGAAAACCCTTTAGATTGTGTTACCATCCTTACTTCCCTACTGCACACGTGCAGGTAACCAGTGGGCTGCCATCTTGTTTCCCTCCCTCAACTGCTCTTTCTACAAGAATACCCCATCACAAAATGTACCAGTGTCCCACCCAAACGTGGCTGCTATAGTTTGAATTCACTGCTCTTACCAAGGAGAAGCCTGGGGTTGGACCCTTTACTCAGTTTCAGCCCTGTGGCAACCTCAAACCAATACAAAGCCTCAGGCACATAATCTCAGACCTTGGAGCCCTCCCTTCAGCTACATCCCAGCTGCCTTCAACCTTCCCTTGATGCCAGAATTACTATTTCCCCATATCCCAACAGCTGTATAACCC
>NZ_JAGWDG010000074.1:0-404 GCF_020658095.1 Clostridioides sp. ZZV14-6009 | reverse complement strand
AGTTAATTACTCCCAGGGGAAACTAGACAGGTATACATATTATATCTTACCCTACTTTCCCATATCGATACGTTTCATCTCCCTTTTATGAGCATTTTCATTTTCTTCTCTCCATACGGTTTACACTCAGAGATTAGAGTTGGGGAAAAACTATGGTTAATTGATAGACCACCTTCAAGGAGTGAGAGTTTTCTGAAACATGAGATGGGACTGAATTAAGAAGAAACAAACTATAGAATAGGATGTAGACTGAGATTAAGATAAATGAAACTGACGAATACGAAACTTCAGAACCAGGCAAGAGTAGGAAAAGAGCAAGCATATGAGCTTCTAAATCTTCCCATTTTTCGTATTGTGGTAAGAAACACACAACATAAAATGGACCATATTAACCCTTTTAAGTG
>NZ_JAGWDG010000073.1:0-405 GCF_020658095.1 Clostridioides sp. ZZV14-6009 | reverse complement strand
GTGCTTGCACCGTAACAGTTGCAAACAAAACAAAAGGCACGTGGAGCTTTGAACTGGCATTTTGGAGAAAGCCTCCTTACCATCCCGTGGAAGCAGTAATGAGAGCAGCAGATGAGCCCTCTTGCAAAAATACAACAAATTATTTCTGAGCGGAGTTTCAAATACAAAGATGGAGTATTAGGCTCCAGAATTCCCCTGTGTCCGTTCCTTGGAAGACCACAGCCAAGTCCGGCCATGCCCCACTCGCTAGGTTGACACAAGTATTGTCCTTTCTCGGAAGTTCATAAGCACCCTACTGTAGGCATCTGTGGCTCCATTCAGTTTGATGTGGCCCCAGCTCTCCCTTCGGAGGGAAAGAACCCCTATAGTCCACTTGGCTGTGTTAAAAAATCCTAGACTTTCTCC
>NZ_JAGWDG010000072.1:0-412 GCF_020658095.1 Clostridioides sp. ZZV14-6009 | reverse complement strand
CATCAATACAATTATATATTATGAAGCCATTATAATTATGTGGAAACATCAACTTATGTTTATGAGCCAATATACATGAAAATAGTGGAATATAAAATACTACGTATACCATTATGGTACAATAATGTATGTATGTTATTGTACATATTGCACATTATCGTACATTATTATACAGTTCTAAAAGTTATCTTATTTTCTTTTGTCATAAATATATACTGTAGTGCCTTTTCTTCTGATAATTCAGTGTCTTTATAGGACTGAGATTCATCATCAGTTGCTGTCAACATCCCTATACTAAAATTTTGGAATACATAGATGACTGCGTTAAGTGTGTGTAATATTGGTCTCTGGCTATATACTTTGAAGGTTTTTGTAAAGAATAAATCCCCAATATACATTCATTTTCTTATAT
>NZ_JAGWDG010000071.1:0-413 GCF_020658095.1 Clostridioides sp. ZZV14-6009 | reverse complement strand
CCGTTGCTGTCAGACTTTTGATGCCTTTCAGACAGACTGTAAACTAAGATCATACTTTGAGACCAGACACATGGGCTTGGACTCAGAAGAGACCTCCATGCTTAAGAGTTGAAATTTTAACATTTTATACAGCATGTTCTGCCGGTGTTTAATGGTTCTTTTCATCTGAAATTTGGGTTAGTTGTTTTTCATTCATTTGACTGAGGAGAACAAGTTGTAGATTTTAATTCAAAAGACCTTTGAAAACAATGTGGTGATATTTTTACAGTAAAAGGCATAAAAAGCTAATGGATAGAATGCCATATCAGAAGTGTTTTTAATATGTGCCTGAGGCCATATGAAAGTGGAATGTACCTTAAACTGTGGTATGCTTTCTCCACTCTTTATTTTAATAATAAAAAGAGTTTTAAGAC
>NZ_JAGWDG010000070.1:0-413 GCF_020658095.1 Clostridioides sp. ZZV14-6009 | reverse complement strand
CCCCAAGCGTGCGCCCCCCAGGGGCATCCGGAGCTGGCCGCAGGGTAGAGTGACACACACTTGCTGGAGAAGCCCCTCATGGTGGGAGGGAGACATGATGGGGAAGGAAAAGCATGGGGCTCGTCGACATGAGGGACAGGTCTGCCTCAGAGTATTACTGAGAAGCCAAGCAGACGGCCGTGTGGTCTAAGCAGCAGCCTGCCATCGTCACCCACCCTGCCATCTCTGGTCGCTGTGCGCACAGTCGAGATGCCTGCACCCCCTCACCGCCAAATCTAACAATGGTTGCTCCACTGGCATTTGTTCTGGAAACACTGGGGCTTCTGCAGGACAGTCTAACAGCTGTGCGCTGTCTCCAACTGGCGGAGCTGGCGTCAGCCCCCGCGCTGGCTGAAGACAACGCGCTCTAACCC
>NZ_JAGWDG010000069.1:0-415 GCF_020658095.1 Clostridioides sp. ZZV14-6009 | reverse complement strand
GGTAGTGGAAGTGGGTAGACCTTAACGGATAATGCCGAAGGATAAGATATAGTCTGTGCTTGCATGAAAGTGTAAGAAGTTCATAAGAGAACTGCATAGGTAGTAGCGAACTTATGTGAACGACAACCTCAAAAATGATAAAAGTTAAGACTTACGGTTCTTACATATGTTATTTAAAAATAAATATAAAAAATCTTCAAAATACTTGTTTTAAGTAATTGCATATTTTAATATTATGATAGGTGATGAAAAATTGAAGTGACTCATGGTAGAGTATATGTATATTTAGTACAATACCATATAGATAATCAGAAAAAACAAGTAAAGTGAGGTGGTAGTAGTGGAAAAAGCTTATAAGTTTAGAATGTATCCAAATAAAAAACAGCAAGAGTTAATTAACAAAACTTTTGGATGT
>NZ_JAGWDG010000068.1:0-419 GCF_020658095.1 Clostridioides sp. ZZV14-6009 | reverse complement strand
CTTCATGCTTCCTCTCAAAGACTCTTGTAAACTATTTATAGTACCTTTAAACCCCACAATGTAATTCGCATATTCTTGAAATGTTTGCTCTGATGTAGCAGGGGAGCCGATAGCAGTTGATAAAATTGTTTTACCACTATCGGCTTCTTGAAAAGCCGAATCTGCTCTATCTATACATTCTTTCAATGCTCCCTCAACATTATCACTAGTAAAGTTATTCTCTGTGTCTTCTATAGTTACTTTCTTTGCTTCTAAAACAAGATTTCTAACTTTGTTAACTAACTCTTTAAAAGTCAATTAAATCACCTCTTTCCAATAAAAAAGAACCTCTATATTGTTGGTTCTTTTCCTTCTACTACTCCACTTTCTTTAATTATATAATCTTCTACTGCTTTTCTATACTCTGTATTAGTTACATC
>NZ_JAGWDG010000067.1:0-423 GCF_020658095.1 Clostridioides sp. ZZV14-6009 | reverse complement strand
GTCTTTCTCCTACTCACTGTGCTGATCACACATGGAGAGTAAAAGACCATTTCTACAGCTGTGTTTCTCGATCCAACTCATAAACATGAGTCAGCAAAATTTCCTCCAGACTCTGGAAAAATGCTTAGTCATTTTTAGTTAACAGTTTAAGAGTTCAGTTATTTATATGTTCACAAAAATTCATCCAGAATCAATAAGAACCCGAGAGACAAAATCAGAGATTCTAATAGATTCTAACTTGTTCTAGAACCAGCCTTCTCTCTTTACTGTTCTCAATAACCATGTTTCTTCTGAACTTTGTGCCACATGACCCATTATAGAAAAACTGGAAAGATAAGGAGAACACAGCAGGAAATTTACATTCTTAGAGTTTAAGAACGAAGTCAGCTAAAAACACTGTAGAGCTGAGATCTTGGCAAAGAC
>NZ_JAGWDG010000066.1:0-428 GCF_020658095.1 Clostridioides sp. ZZV14-6009 | reverse complement strand
CTCTTAAATCATGACTCTTCCTAGATTTGGGAATTAGGATAGAGAATAGTTTAGAATTTACCAAATAAGGCTTTGAGAATCCCTTTATTGACTAGGGCCAGTCCAACTGTAGATTGCTGTGTAATAAGACTTTATAGAAGTTGTCACTTTTATATCTATTTATGTAACATTAGGATGTTAAAATGGGACTCTTGGTTTCCCAGATTTTTAGATGACACAAAGGCCAGGTATGACCAATGAAGTGCCAAGTACCTCCTCTCCCCACGTCCTAAGAGGCAGGTGCTACCCTATCTATGCAGAACAAGCTAAGAAATTATAAAATCCATTCTGCCAACATTAGCCCATCACCCACCTCTTAGCTACATGCAAGAAATTGAAGAGGTCAGTAGAGAAGAGTGTCCTGGGAAGATTTACGGTGTGCTGTGATA
>NZ_JAGWDG010000065.1:0-435 GCF_020658095.1 Clostridioides sp. ZZV14-6009 | reverse complement strand
TACATTTATGTCAATGATAAGATGGTACTTATTGGAACAGTTGAAAGAAAAATATACTAACATTAAAGCAACTTATGGTTATTTGACTAAAAATCATAGAATTGAACATGGTATAGAAAAAAGTCATTTTAATGATGCTTTTGCTATAGCTAAAGGTGTTAATCAAGTTAGAAATTTAGAAATATTTAAAGTTGAACAGTCAAGATTAAATAATAGAAGTCTTGAAAAATTCTATGATGCTAAATATATAGATAATAGAACTGGTGAGAAGGTTTCCGCAAGTGAACTTAATTGTGGAAGAAGGACTAGAAACAAGAATTTAAATTCTGAAAATCTTAGAGTGTTCAGAGGTCAGAAAATATCTAAAGGTCAAAGAAGAATAAGGAAGCAAAAATCATTGTATCAGCCAAATGACTTGATTAAATATGATGGAAA
>NZ_JAGWDG010000064.1:0-439 GCF_020658095.1 Clostridioides sp. ZZV14-6009 | reverse complement strand
TTATCCGATAGGATTAAAGCATATGAGGAAAACAAGGACTTAGATATTAAGAAAATAAAATATCCTACACCTGCACAGTACAAAAAGGAATATGAGTTCCTAAAAGAAGTTGATAGTTTAGCACTAGCAAATGAACAAATGAATTTAGATAAAGCCTACAAAAACTTTTTTAGAGATAAATCAGTAGGTTTTCCTAAATTCAAATCTAAGAAAATAAACTATCATAGTTATACTACTAACAACCAAAAAGGTACTGTAAGGATTGAAAATGGATATATAAAATTACCTAAACTAAAATCGATGGTTAGGATAAAACAACATAGAATGTTTGATGGAGAAATAAAGAGTTGTACTATATCGAGAACACCAGGTAATAGATATTATATTTCTATATTAGCAGAAACTGAAATAGAGAAACTAAAAACTATTGATAAGAAAA
>NZ_JAGWDG010000063.1:0-445 GCF_020658095.1 Clostridioides sp. ZZV14-6009 | reverse complement strand
AAATTATGGAGTGGAGTTGCTAGAATGGAATCATGATATTGACCATGTGCACTTGTTATTCAAAGCAAAACCAAATACAGAGATATCTAAACTGCTAAATGCTTATAAATCAGCATCAAGTAGAAGAATAAAGAATGAATTTCCAAGTATTCGTAAGTCCTTATGGAAAGAATACTTTTGGAGCAAAAGTTATTGTCTAGTAACAACTGGTGGAGCTCCATTGGATGTTGTAAAACAATACATAGAAAATCAAGGAAAGTAGGGATAATATGCTAAGAGCATATAAATATAGATTATATCCAAATAGCGAACAAAAAGAATATTTTGCTAAAACTTTTGGATGTAGCAGACTTATATATAATCTTATGTTATCCGATAGGATTAAAGCATATGAGGAAAACAAGGACTTAGATATTAAGAAAATAAAATATCCTACACCTGCACA
>NZ_JAGWDG010000062.1:0-446 GCF_020658095.1 Clostridioides sp. ZZV14-6009 | reverse complement strand
GTACTGGACTGAGTACCTAAAGTATTCATGGGCTAATTCAACATAGATTTGGGGTTCCTATTATGTTCCAGGCCCCGAGCAAAATGGGTACATTCCCTGCCCTCATGGAACGAAGAGGTGAAATGAGAGAAACAGACATTCATCAAATAATACTAAGGAATGATGAGCAAGCTGGGGAAAGTGCTATGAAAAAGAAGCCCGGGAGCTATTGGAGCGAATACCAGGGAGACCAAGCTTTCAAGGCAGGATTTCCGGGGAAAGATTGCTAAGCAGAGAGCTGCCGGATGAGAAGGAATTAGCTGGATGGAAGGGAGGCTGGGGATGCAAAAAGCGTGGCCTGAGAAACTGAAAGAAGCCAGAGTGGCTGGCTTGGCCTGGAGAGCATGTGTGGGGTTGGGGCTCCATCCTAGAAGAGATGGGAGGTCACTGAAGGGCTATACGTAGAG
>NZ_JAGWDG010000061.1:0-446 GCF_020658095.1 Clostridioides sp. ZZV14-6009 | reverse complement strand
CCCTATTTCTTTACATTCAAGGCACTCTACATAGAATGTAGACTATTTTTTAAATGGTCTTTTTTTTCCTGTCCATGTTCCAGCCAGTTGAGTGGTGAGCAAGAAAGGAAAGACTTCACACAGATGTGCTCAGTTACCGCTGGAGACCACTACTTTGCATTCTTGTTTTGATTCTCCTTTACAACCACACAAGAGTTATTCAAATTTGGAAGGTATAGCTGATCAAGAACTTATATAAATTCAAACAAATTGTTTGAAAGAAGAAAATAAATTAAATTTTTCTTATTCCTTTATCTTCTCTCAGTTGCCTTTAAAATTGATTATGACTTTGCTATTTCATAACCAAATAGTCCTCTGCCTTAAATACAGGTGCTTTCCCCCAAGTTGAGCTCTGAAGAATTACTGCTGTAATACATCCTGACTGTAAGAATTTGACTTAATAATAC
>NZ_JAGWDG010000060.1:0-450 GCF_020658095.1 Clostridioides sp. ZZV14-6009 | reverse complement strand
TTATATAAGTGTTCCAATTGCTCCATAGTCACCTCAAGCCTTGGTATCGCCAGTCTTTATAATGTCCACTGTTTGGTGGGTGTGTATGACATCTCAGTGTGGAGTTAATTTACATTTTCCTGAAGGGTAATTGATATTAATCATCTTTTCATATTCAAATTGGCTATCATCTTTTCTGAAGGACCTGGTATTTTAGGCTCATTTTTAATGGATCATTTCTCTTGCTTTTATTGAAGTAGAGGAATTCTTTTTACAGTCTGGATATGAGTTCTTTCTCAACTAAGAGTATGAAGACTAGCCTCTCTTCATCTGTCACTTATCTCATCCTCTCTTAAAGGTATATTGTGATATGCTACAGTTCCTCAATTTACTGAAGTTTTGAATTTTATGATTAATGCTTTCTTTTTGTATCTTTTGAAAGAAATCCTTCCTTACCCCAAGGACATGGAT
>NZ_JAGWDG010000059.1:0-450 GCF_020658095.1 Clostridioides sp. ZZV14-6009 | reverse complement strand
TCGCACATGGCCGAAAACAAGGTGTTGTCCTGGCTGGGCTTTTCTGCAGGCTTGGGGGACGAGTCTGCTTCCAAGCTCATTCAGTTTTCAGTAGAATGCAGTTCCTTGTGACTGTAGGTCTGACGTCCCTGTCTTCTGGCTGGCCGTAAGCTGGTGGCTGCTCTTTGCTCTTAGAGGTTGCTCACGTTTCTCTCTACTTAGCATCCTCAAATCAACAATGGCACGTTGAGTCCTTCTCATGCTTGCCATTTATTTCTCTTCTGCTACCAGCCAAAGAAAATTCTCTGCTTATAAGGCTCATGTGATTACCCCAGGCTCACCCAGATAATCCCTATCTTAAAGTCAACCTGTGCCCAGCTTCCAAGGATTAGAATGGGACATTTCTGAGGGATCATTTCAGAAATTCTTCCTTCACCACTAACCTAACACAGACATTCACTAACATAATAT
>NZ_JAGWDG010000058.1:0-462 GCF_020658095.1 Clostridioides sp. ZZV14-6009 | reverse complement strand
TCCTAAGCCTGTGCGCCATGCCAGGGGAGTCAGGAGCTAAGAAACTTGGAGAGTCATTGAGACAGAGCTTCAACCAGGTGTCTCTGACCAGTCCACACGGCCCCTTTTCTCCAGCCCGTGAGTTTGATGAGGGCCACCACTCTCCAACCTCATGATTTCCCTCATCACCTGTGTCTAGGATCAGGGTTATCATCTTGGCCCCATTCCACCCTGTGGATCCCTTTGCAGATCCATCCAAACCATCCCAGGGCCCTGCATAGCAAGGAGAGTGGCAGCTTCTGCTAAGTCCCGAAAAGTCCTCCAACAGGACCCCTCCAACAACACACCCTCAAAGTGCTGTTACCACCCTCCTGAAGGAACATGGGGGCCTCCCGGAAGAGGTCTGCCCCATGCTTGCTGTTGGCTTCTCCTTAAGAGAAGGGATATGAGTTTCTTTCCTACACAATTGCAGCTATATAGGAC
>NZ_JAGWDG010000057.1:0-467 GCF_020658095.1 Clostridioides sp. ZZV14-6009 | reverse complement strand
ACTATCTAAACGATAGAATCATAGGTGGTTACAAAGCCAAGCTACTTGGACGGTGTCTTCGCCACTACTACCTTATATGGTAGATACTTTTAAATTAATAGGTTGCTTATGGTTTATACTAAAATTAACTAAATTATATTTATGTTTTTTATTTAAAATATTCCATGCACCAACTATATCTCTATGAGTTTTATAACCACAAGTACAACTATAAGTTCTACCAGTTGGTTTGTGTTTTTTAGAACACTTTGGGCAAGTTTGAGATGTGTAGTTTTCTTTAACTAGCTTAACTTCAATACCTTGCTCTTTAGCCTTATATTTAATATAGTCTTTAATGCGACCATACTCCATTTGAGATATTTTTTGTCTATTAATTCTATTTAATCTTTTCTTCTTTTTTGTATTTTTCTCAATCCCTTTTATATCTCCTAAAACTATTTCACATACTTGTTGCTCTACACAAAAGT
>NZ_JAGWDG010000055.1:0-476 GCF_020658095.1 Clostridioides sp. ZZV14-6009 | reverse complement strand
ACTTTAGTTGCACGTGGTAGTGTATGATCACTAGCAGTTGAGATTCTTTACGCTTGTCGTAGTTTTCTTCTACGTGTACCTGTATGTTTTATTTTTTTTTTTTTTTAATAGTTGCGGCACCGTCGAGATTCACCACTTTCTATTTGTTCGCAGCGGTAAATTTGTATAAAGGAAAGTTTTAGTATAAAAATAAGTTAAAAAGCCCAATTGCCATTTTTGAAAATCTGTATATGTTTTCCATCATGAGTTTCCAAAATGGACAGCAGATCAATATGTAGACATACCAAAGAAGGTGGAACCCTGTCCCTAATAACAATCTCCGAGCCAACGAAACAGAGGGAAACCTGGTATCCCGCTTCCGCTTGAAAAAAAAAAAAAAAAGCCCACAACACAGCCAATAAACCAATGACGATACTAAAACAAAGGAACAAAAAACATGAGAAACACAAAAGATATAGATAACAAAGAAATAAAGA
>NZ_JAGWDG010000054.1:0-479 GCF_020658095.1 Clostridioides sp. ZZV14-6009 | reverse complement strand
GAGATACAGGGAGCCAAGTCCCTGCATCCAGAGGGACTGAGCACATGTCAGAAAAATAGGGCCTTATTCTACTCATATGAAATCTCCAGCATTAACAGAGATAGGGTATGTGAGCAGCTGAAAGACATGAGTGATCCTGTCCTATCTTTAGCAAAAGTGGCACGCCAAGAAGCACAATATAATCTGGGGAGTTCCAAGTGCTAAAGAAACAAGACAGTACTCCGACTCTGGCCACAGTACATCTAATCTAGCCCCACACATAGAGGACAGAAGTTTTGGGTTCCTCTTGAGTCATGTCAATCCCACATGAAGTTTCAGTCATTTAACCTAATCAGCAACAAGCCCTTTCAACAAGCAGACAGGTTCTATTTCAAAATCCAACAGGTAACTGAGGTTCATGAATTCCACAGCTGATTCCTGAGATGAGGTGGACTGTTGGCTAGTCTTCTGGCAGGAAGGTCTGCGGGTATTTACAGCTC
>NZ_JAGWDG010000053.1:0-483 GCF_020658095.1 Clostridioides sp. ZZV14-6009 | reverse complement strand
GCTGTAGGCTTATAGTTGAGCTTGGGTAAAAACTGAGAGCAGAATCAGTTAATTGTCTTTTGCCCAAGTGTAAGGACTTAAAGTCAGATGTCATCTACAGGACAAGGGAGATAGATCAAAGTTCTTTGAGTTGGTAACAATTGTCTCTAAAACATACAATAATAAAGGCATATATTTTGGTCACTGAAATGGATCCAAAATTCTTGAGGAGTAACTGCTCTGGAAGTGAAAGCTAAGAAATGCTTTAACTTTTCAAAGAGCCATCATATCTGCATTTTTAAAAGCAATGTCATGAGATTAAGAAGGAAAGATGTAATCTTTATGGTTGAAGAAAATAAAGCAAAGAGGTTAGTAATTCTTCTTTGCTCATACTTGTCTCTGCTTTCAGTCGGAGAGATGAGTTAAAGAAGCAGAAGATTTGAAGAAGTTCTGCTGCATACAAGTGCCTAAATTCACCCCATCTCATTCTGCTCTAACACACAT
>NZ_JAGWDG010000052.1:0-484 GCF_020658095.1 Clostridioides sp. ZZV14-6009 | reverse complement strand
TGCGAAATTCTTATCTGCTACTATTATTTCTCTACCATACCAATTAGCTTTATATTCTAACATTCTTCTGAACTCCGACCAACTTGCTTCGCTTATAGCTTTCGCTAACTTATGATTTTTCACCATATTCTTTACCTTCAAGTCCTCAATAACTATAACTTGGTTTTCGTGTATTAGTTTAGTTGATAACTTATTTAGGAAATCTGCTCTTTGGTCTGATATCTTTTGATGCAACCTTGCTACCTTCAATCTTGCTTTATATCTATTATTGCTTCCTTTTTGTTTTCTTGATAAGTCCTTTTGTAGTTTAGTTAATCTTTTCTCTGATTTTCTAAAGTGTTTAGGATTATCTACTCTAAATCCATCGCTACATATTGCAAATTCCTTCAATCCAACATCTACACCTATTTTCTTATCAATAGTTTTTAGTTTCTCTATTTCAGTTTCTGCTAATATAGAAATATAATATCTATTACCTGGTGTT
>NZ_JAGWDG010000051.1:0-491 GCF_020658095.1 Clostridioides sp. ZZV14-6009 | reverse complement strand
CCAATAAACACATACATACATACATACATACATACATACAAAGATTCCATGGGGATCTGGCAGAGGACCAATGGAGTTCCACAGACATTAAACACAATCAGAACTCTTCTACCTTGAGCAGGCTCAGAGAGATGCTTCTCCCTTATGATAGAAAGTGAAACCCCTCAATGGCAATGTGAAGGCGATTACCTTGGAAAGTTGTTGGCCCCTAAGCACAGAGGATGCCTGGGAGAGGCCTAGGAGAGCTTAGATAACATCCCAGCACAAATCTCTCGACCATTTCCAGGAAACTTACTGGAAACCCTCCAAGCTGGTTTCCAAAGAGCCCCTATGTGCTTCAATATTAAACTTAGGACAGACAAATTAGTTTTACATACTAAGAGGCATGTTACTTGCGCTTCATCTGTATCATGCATCATATGATGTCTTGGACATTTTCTAACTATGATTCTATGATGCTCAACCATTATACATAAAGGAAACAAGATAGG
>NZ_JAGWDG010000050.1:0-492 GCF_020658095.1 Clostridioides sp. ZZV14-6009 | reverse complement strand
GACCTAACTAATGATTGAGTTTCTCTTGAAATAAGTTGAATAGGCTAGAACCAAGGTTGCTGGGGTGTTTGTTTTTTGTGTGCATGCAGAATTGAGCATATTCCACAGACAAAGAAGAAGAAATTGGTAGAGGAGAGGCTGGACATCTGAAAGAGGGGATGCCAGAAAGAGCAATGTCACGGGGGAAGCAGAAGGGCGTGGAATCAAAGACACAGGAAGGAAGAGCCTTGGCCCCCTCTGGGACAGAAGAGAAAGAGGGGGGCTTCATGAAAACTGAAATGTGAGGCCGCATGAAAGCTGAGGACGGAGAGGTGGAGGGAAGTCGAGGAGTTCAGGTCCCACAGCAGCAGCATTCTTTACGCACTGTTCTAAGCACATGGCATATATTATCTCCTTTGACCTTTGCAACCATTTTGGGCAAGACGCATGGTGAGTCCATGTTACAGATCAGTAAACCTGAAGATAAAGAAACCTGCCCCCAGTCTTCAACTC
>NZ_JAGWDG010000049.1:0-502 GCF_020658095.1 Clostridioides sp. ZZV14-6009 | reverse complement strand
CTCTCAGGCAAGTGCTGCGGTTCCAAGGTGGGTAAGTCTTGGCTTACAGTCTAAATGGGGAGGCAGGCCCTGCACACAGAGAGAAGGCAGATGTATCAGGGATGAAAGAAAGATTAAGAGCCTGTTTGGGAGAAGGGTGGTTGGTACAAATTGATATAAATTTTGGAAAACTAATTTAGAAAGAGGCTCAGGATCTTGCAGTACAGGCATTGAATATAAGGTTAGGAAAGGTATTCAGGGGACCTGGAATGCTAAGATATGTAATATGGACCTTGCTTTTTAAACAAGAGGAAATTATTAGTGGTTATTGAGCAGGGGTGAAGAAATGGAAGAATGACATTGAAAATGATGCAATAAAAATGTTAGTCTAGGAGCTGTTTGTTTTTTAGAGAAGCATTGGAAGGCAAGAAAAGGGGGAAGTGGGTTGGGAAGGCTAAGAGGAAATTCTCACCAGATAGTTATATTCTAATGGGACCTTTTCTGAATTGAGGGCAGCCAATGC
>NZ_JAGWDG010000048.1:0-504 GCF_020658095.1 Clostridioides sp. ZZV14-6009 | reverse complement strand
ACCCTTAATAACTTGACCAGTTAAAAAGGTTTGATAGATTAGAAGCTATCAACTTCGATAATTTTAAAAAGTTATCAGCTTTATATATTACAAATTAGATGTCATATCACTAAATATATATGCAGTTTTCAAAGTGCTAACGCACATCGCCAACGAATAAATTCCGTTGCTTAAAGTGCTAACGCACGTCGCCAACAAACAAACTTCACATGTGTTCAGTTTATTCTGTTGCTTAAAGTGCTAATGCACATAGCTTGTCTAAAGATAAGCTAAAAGTGCATGTAAGAGGCTACTAGATAAATCGAAGATTTAAGTAATATACTCTTAATGGTGGAGATGAGGAGAGTCGAACTCCTGACCCCTTGCTTGCAAGGCAAGTGCTCTCCCAACTGAGCTACACCCCCAAATATGAAGTTCATAAAGAACTCTCAAAATTAAACAGTAGGCAATTCTCCTTAGAAAGGAGGTGATCCAGCCGCACCTTCCGATACGGCTACCTTGTTA
>NZ_JAGWDG010000047.1:0-511 GCF_020658095.1 Clostridioides sp. ZZV14-6009 | reverse complement strand
ACCTTGGGACCATCCCAAAGTGTTTATCTGAGAAAGCACTGTGTTTAATAGTATTGTGACTAGTCTGTTCACAACGTTTGTTAAGTGGAACACCAGTAGCATCGTGCTAAATCTACAGCTCCACAACAATATTTTTGACTGCTTCAGTTTGGGGTACAGAATTAGTTGATGAGCTAAAGTGTTTCATATGATGATGCACTCAGTCAACTCCGATTGCTGGCCACAGGCAGAGAGCTTCTGACTTAGCCAAAAGCCATACTGTTCTATCTTTGTTTATGGATGGGCTACCTCAAAACCAAGAATATCTTTCTCATAGAACTTGGCTAAAAGTCGTAAGAAGGAACCAGTACACACAAATTTCTTAAAAGTTTTGCTATCATTTCTCTTTCAAAATAATCAGCATGAGATCTGCCACTACTTTCTTATCAAGATTCATATTTCTTGACATGTCTAGCCACAAGGCTAGGGAATCCATTCTTATTTTCATCCTGTAAAGTTCTTAATTAAGAAC
>NZ_JAGWDG010000046.1:0-516 GCF_020658095.1 Clostridioides sp. ZZV14-6009 | reverse complement strand
TGAGTTGTTTATCATTGTTTTCTACTATGTATTGTGTACTTCTACATATTAGATTGCTACTAGTATGTATTTGTGTTCTATTTTACTATCTATTTGAGTTTCTACGATTCTATACTTTTTTATTGTTTGTGTTTTTTTTTTTTTTTTTTCCAAGCAGAGGAGGGCATACGAGTTGGCCTTTGTTTCCGTGGGCTCGGAAAGTTGTATAAGAGAAAGGCTATAGATAAAAAGAAATTTTAATTACAAAGCTGAGAGAAGCTAACTATAATAAGTTAAATTCAAATGATAATGTAACTATATCTGTCTCTTATAAACAATTGAAGGTTCCGACGAATAAAGAAGTGTAAATCTCGGTGGGCGCCGGTTCCTTTAAAAAAAAAAAAACATAATAGAACACAAGAGAAACACGACAAGAACAAACAACAACAAAAAGAGACAAACCAAACAATGAACTTATACTCAGAAAGAGAAATCAGTTACAAAGCGTGATAGTAGAGGATGCTCTCGCACACAGAA
>NZ_JAGWDG010000045.1:0-522 GCF_020658095.1 Clostridioides sp. ZZV14-6009 | reverse complement strand
AAAATATTTTCAAAGGAGTGTTTTATTTATGTCAGGTATTATATCTGTAATGACGCAAAGTTTAATTTTATCAATCATGGCACTGGGGGTTTATATAACTTACAAAATCTTAGATTTTCCCGATATGTCTGCTGATGGTAGCTACACAATGGGAGCTTCTATTGTAGCCTTTTCTCTTACTAATGGGATTTCTCCTGTAGTAGCAACTTTAATGGCTATTTTATGTGGTTGTATTGCTGGTCTTGTAACTGGTATACTTCACATTAAATTTAAAATATCTAACTTACTTTCTGGTATTTTAGTTATGGGAATGCTCTACTCTATCAACTTAAGAATAATGGGAAAATCAAATATCCCACTATTTAGTTTTAAACATTTATTCAATGGAGAAATATCTCCTATAGTTTTAGCTTTAGTATTTGTATTTATCTGTAAAGTGCTTTTAGATTTATTCTTAAAGACAGGTCTTGGATACACTCTAAAAGGTGTTGGTGACAACTCTCAAATGATTAAATCTTTGGG
>NZ_JAGWDG010000044.1:0-887 GCF_020658095.1 Clostridioides sp. ZZV14-6009 | reverse complement strand
GGAGCAATATTAGTTTGTTCAGCAACAGATGGACCAATGCCACAAACAAGAGAGCATATACTATTATCAAGACAAGTTGGTGTACCATATATAGTAGTATTCTTAAACAAATGTGACATGGTAGATGACGAAGAGTTATTAGAACTAGTAGAAATGGAAGTAAGAGATTTATTAACAGAATATGATTTCCCAGGAGATGATACTCCAATAATAAGAGGGTCAGCATTAATGGCATTAGAAGATCCAAAGAGCGAATGGGGAAATAAAATAGTAGAATTATTCGAGCAAATAGATGAATATATACCAGCACCAGAAAGAGATACTGACAAACCATTCTTAATGCCAGTAGAAGACGTATTCTCAATCACAGGAAGAGGAACAGTTGCAACAGGAAGAGTGGAAAGAGGAGTATTAAAAGTACAAGACGAAGTAGAATTAGTAGGATTAACAGAAGCACCAAGAAAAGTAGTAGTAACAGGAGTAGAAATGTTCAGAAAATTATTAGACCAAGCACAAGCAGGGGATAATATAGGAGCATTATTAAGAGGAGTACAAAGAAACGAAATAGAAAGAGGACAAGTACTAGCAAAAACTGGATCAGTAAAAGCACACACAAAATTTACTGCAGAAGTATATGTACTTAAAAAAGAAGAAGGTGGAAGACATACACCATTCTTTGATGGATATAGACCACAATTCTATTTCAGAACAACAGATGTAACAGGAGCTTGTAAGTTACCAGATGGAATAGAAATGGTAATGCCTGGAGATAACGTAACAATGGAAGTAGACTTAATAAACTCAATAGTTGTAGAAGAAGGATTAAGATTCTCAATAAGAGAAGGTGGAAGAACAGTAGCTTCAGGAGTTGTTGCTACAATAATCGA
>NZ_JAGWDG010000042.1:0-1248 GCF_020658095.1 Clostridioides sp. ZZV14-6009 | reverse complement strand
TCTTTTCCTTCTACTACTCCACTTTCTTTAATTATATAATCTTCTACTGCTTTTCTATACTCTGTATTAGTTACATCATCTAGTTGAAATTCTTGATTTTTCAAAGGATTTAATCCTCTGTTTAATATCCTTTCTGCTAATATTCTTACTACAACATTGTTTATATTCATTATAATAATCCTCCCTGTAATTCATTAGTTATAATTAATAATTCATTTTCTAATTCTTCATAACTAAGTTCTTTGTCTTCTGCTGGACTACTTGATAATACTAAATAATTTTCATTTAAAGTTTCATATATTTCTATAATATATAAATTAGAGTTTTCATCAATTATTTTTTCTTTTTCATCTAAAGAATTATAATATACTTGTTTTTTCATAATTTATTCCTACCTTAATATTTTTAATTCTTCTATTTCTGCACGAGCTGCATATGAACCATCTAAATTTCCTGCTCCTACAGATGTTAATAATATTTGTACTTTTATATCCATGCCCTTCTCAACAATAATATCTTTTGTAAATGTTAGACTAGCAGAAGATGCACTAGGAGTATTGTCAGTAACATAAAAGTATTCTTTTCGGTTTCCACATAGTATCTCTATTTTTGCTGTTGCATAATCAGCACGCATTTTAGACGATTGAAGTTCGCCTGTGAATCTTAATGTGCCTTTTATACTAGATACTTCATTGTAAACGATGCTAGGAGTGTTTACAATTGTAGCCTGAATTCTATTTTTTAAAGAAAAAATTTCTATTGATTGAAAAACCCAGTTAACTTTTTCAATCAAATTAGTAAATGTTTCAGATGATGTTGCTGAAACATTTTTAGAATTAATTGTCTCCACTAATACATTTTTTAATGTTTCTATTTTTGTTTTAGTTGTACCAAATTTATCTGTTCCAATAAAAGGACTACCCAATGCACTAGATATATTATTTTTACCAGTTTGAAAATCAGCTTGTACATTTTCTAATGTAGTCATAAGTTCCTCTAAACTAGCATTATCAGTTAACTTTGTTGTCATATTTTCACCTCGCTTATATCATATCTATTAAATTATTTACTATAGTAATTCCTTTAGTCCTTTGGCCACTTATTTCTACCATTATTTCTTCTAATACCCCATCTAACTTATTACTTGTAAATCTATTATTAGCATCTGTAATACTTATACTGGTATCTACAAGTTGTATATTACCAATAGAATCAGTTATCTTTTTAGATGAATAAGTAGTCATTTCA
>NZ_JAGWDG010000041.1:0-1706 GCF_020658095.1 Clostridioides sp. ZZV14-6009 | reverse complement strand
TGTAGATTTGTATATAATAAATATCTTGCTAAAAGAATAGAAGTTTATGAAAACTATAAAGAAACTTTTACTTATAAGCAGTGCAGTTCTGATTTGACTGATTTAAAAAAAGAATTAGAGTGGCTTAAAGAACCTGACAAATTTTCACTACAAAACATCTTAAAAGATTTAGAAAACGCATATAAAAAATTCTTTAAAGAAAATGCAGGATTTCCTAAATTTAAATCAAAGAAAACTAATAGATTTTCATATAGAACGAACTTTACAAATGGAAATATTATGTATTGTGGTCAATATATAAAATTACCTAAACTTGGTATGGTTAAAGTAAGGGATAAACAAGTACCTCAAGGGAGAATACTTAATGCTACTGTATCCAAAGAACCAAGTGGTAAATATTATGTATCATTATGCTGTAGAGATATAGATATTGAAGCATTTGAAAATACTAATAATCAGGTAGGTTTAGATTTAGGAATTAAAGAATTTTGTATCTCAAGTTGTGGACAATTTATAGAAAATCCTAAGTATCTTCAGAAGTCATTAAACAAACTTGCTAAATTACAAAGGGAATTATCGAGAAAAACAATCGGTAGTTTAAATAGAAATAAAGCAAGATTAAAAGTTGCAAGACTTCAAGAACATATAGCTAATAGGCGAAAGGATTTTCTACAAAAACTATCTACTAAATTAATACAAGAAAATGATATTATTTGCATAGAAGATTTACAAGTAAAGAATATGACTAGAAATCGTAAATTATCTCGTTCTATTTCTGATGTGTCATGGTCAGAATTTGTTCGTCAATTAGAATACAAGGCTAATTGGTATGGTAGACAAATTGTAAAGGTAGGTAAATTCTTTGCAAGTTCACAAATATGCAATAAATGTGGGTACAAAAACGAGGAAATTAAGAATTTAAATATAAGAGAATGGATTTGTCCTTGTTGTAATGTAACTCACGATAGAGATATAAATGCAAGTATAAATATACTAAAAGAAGGATTAAGACTAATAACAGTTTAAGATAGATAACTTATGTAAGAACCGTAGGGACTACGGGGATAGCCTGTGGAGAATTGGTAAGACATATTTTAGTATGCAAAATTCTATGAAGCAGGAACCCTGTGACTTTAGTCATGGGAGGTTCAGGATAGGTAAAGGAAAAAGAAGTGAAGAAGTTATACAAGGCATGGAGAAGTATGGAGCAGTTTATCTTGCAGCAATAGGAGGAGCTGGTGCATACATTTCAAATTCGATAAAATCATGTGAAATTATTGCATATGAAGACTTAGGTGCTGAAGCTATAAGAAAGATTGTAGTAGAAGACCTTAAACTTACAGTAGCTATAGATAGTTATGGAAATAATATCTACGAGCAAGGACGAGCAATTTATGAATGTAAATAAATTTTGAAAATTTATATAAATACTAAAAATACAAAACAATTTAATTGTACACATTTTAAGGAGTTGTACTTAGAAAATAGAAATATATTTAAAACTTATGAACAATATCTAGAATATACAGGAATACGTAAAGAAACAGATAATAGAAAAATAGTTATTTATACAAGGGTTTCAACCTCTAATCAAAAAGATGATTTAAAAAATCAAGTTGAATTTCTTAAACAATATGCCAATTCTAAAGGAATAATAGATTAAGAAAATACAAGAAAAAGATTAGAGAGGATGAAGATATTGAAAA
>NZ_JAGWDG010000040.1:0-1977 GCF_020658095.1 Clostridioides sp. ZZV14-6009 | reverse complement strand
CGTAGTAGCTTAGGCAAGGCGAGGTTCAGTGAAGAAGGAAAAATCTCGATATGGATATATTTGACCATATTTTGAGTGGCAGGTTAAACATATGAAGATAAATATAAAATCAACTTTAAATGAATTTATTAAAAATAATAATCTTTTTGAGGATAATGAAATCTTATCATATCTTCCCAATATAACAATAGATACAGACTCTATAAAAACTATAATGATTAACGAAGTTGTCCCAAGTAATCCTAATGATGATTTTTATAGTTTAGATGAGCATGCTGACTACTTAAAAACTACAATCCCTTTATTCCAAAATGCAGGTACAAAAATATCTAGCATAAATGATATTTTAAATCTAGGCATATATATAACTAATGCAGTAAAATTACCTAAAACAGAATATACAATAACTCGTGACACTATTCAATCGCACATGCCTATTTTAGAAAAAGAAATTAAATTATTCAGTAATCTAAAAGTAATAATGTTGATGGGAGATGTAGCAAAAAAATCTTTTAATATGATTACTAAAAAACATACAAAAAAGAATGCAGTTCCTTCTATTTCAACATATAAACTTCGTAATAGCGAACTTTATTATGACAATTTACGAATATTTCCATCATATATTATGACTGGTGGAAACTTATTGATTGAAAAATCAAAATTCGAAATGGCCTCAGAAGATATTCAAAAAATGATAGAACTTATAAAATAATAAAAAAGTGCCTCATCAAAAACGCTTTGAGGCACTCTACTTTTCAAGCTATAATGTATAATTATATTATTCTTTTTTATAGTAAGTTTAAATTTTTCTTTAATATTATTTATCACTAACTTTTAATATTGTCCATCATTAAATAAATTAAACTTATCTATTTATCTAAAAATATATCCTTCACAGTAACGTCTGGATGGTGATACTTCTTCCTATCTGTCAAAAACGATTTTTTTATATTAATTGCCTCTTTGGGACACCAATGGAAACAGGCTAAACACCTTTCACACTCATTACCCCACTTTGGCTTTCTGTCAACTATACTTATGTTTTCTAATGGGCAAACTCTTTTGCATGTCCCACACCCATTACACTTATCTTCTGCAAAAAATTTAGTAGTGGCAATCTGCATGTTTTTACCCACTAGACGAAGTGTAAAACTGTCTACATATGACTTTAAATTGTTTTTTCCTTCTATCTTTCCACTCTCTAAGTTGTTGATACACTTTGTTATTTCTGACACTCTATTAGTAAAGTTTCTTAGTCTCTCTTCTTCAACACCTCGAGGTGTTGTCAAAGCATTTCCAGGCATATCAATTACAAAACCAGCAGATAGCTCTTTTCCTTTTTTCTTAAGTAATTTATTTATAGTAAACAAACTATGGCCAGCCACTCCATTACATGTAGCAATAGCATACATATCGGGATTACTATTAAAATTTAATTTATCTATAAAAGACTTTACTATATCAGGAACATCAGCAAAATAAACTGGAAAAACAATTACCAAGATATCTTCATTTACGTCTATATTTCTTTCTTTTCTATGTATAGCTAAAGGTATTAATTCTCCATTTTCATTTAACATTTCTTTTAAAGTCTTTGAAACCACTAAAGAGTTTCCCGTTCCAGAAAAATAATAAATCTTAGAACTCATCCTTATCCCTCTTTCTATTGTTTTGTATCATCAATGAGTTAAAAAGACTTCTTAAAACATAATTTATACTTATTTACTGAGTTTATCCAAAGCTTCAGTAAATAAAGACAGTTCCTCATCTGAAATAGATTTAAATGTCTCTGTTGCATATATGTCTGCAATTTTATTTAATGGCTCTTCTAATTCTCTGCCTAAATCTGTTAAAAATATTTGAAACTTTCGTCTATCTTTAACATCTACTTTACGAACACTGAACCTCCCATGACTAAAGTCACAGGGTTCCTGCTTCATAGAATTTTGCATACTAAAATATGTCTTACCAATT
>NZ_JAGWDG010000039.1:0-2964 GCF_020658095.1 Clostridioides sp. ZZV14-6009 | reverse complement strand
TAAATATTGGTCAAGTCCTCGACCTATTAGTATCGATAAGCTAAATACATTGCTGCACTTACACCTTCGACCTATCAACCAGATAGTCTTTCTGGGGTCTTACCCTTGCGGTGGGAAATCTTATCTTGAAGTTGGCTTCGCGCTTAGATGCTTTCAGCGCTTATCCATTCCGTACATAGCTACCCAGCCATGCCCTTGGCAGAACAACTGGTACACCAGAGGTACGTCCATCCCGGTCCTCTCGTACTAAGGACAGGTCTCCTCAAATTTCCTACGCCTGCGACGGATAGGGACCGAACTGTCTCACGACGTTCTGAACCCAGCTCGCGTACCACTTTAATGGGCGAACAGCCCAACCCTTGGGACCTACTACAGCCCCAGGATGTGATGAGCCGACATCGAGGTGCCAAACCTCCCCGTCGATGTGGACTCTTGGGGGAGATAAGCCTGTTATCCCCAGGGTAGCTTTTATCCGTTGAGCGATGGCCCTTCCACGCAGAACCACCGGATCACTAAGTCCGATTTTCATCCTTGCTCGACCTGTATGTCTTGCAATCAAGCTCTCTTTTGCCTTTACACTCTACGTACGATTTCCGACCGTACTGAGAGAACCTTTGAGCGCCTCCGTTACCTTTTGGGAGGCGACCGCCCCAGTCAAACTGCCCACCTGACAGTGTCCCAAGACCAGATTCATGGCCTATGGTTAGAGTCCCAGTACTACAAGGGTGGTATCCCAAGGATGGCTCCGCCAAAACTGGCGTCCTGGTTTCAAAGCCTCCCACCTATCCTGTACATGTAGTACCAAGACCCAATGTCAAGCTACAGTAAAGCTCCATGGGGTCTTTCCGTCCTGTCGCAGGTATCCGGCATCTTCACCGGAATTACAATTTCACCGAGTCTGTTGTTGAGACAGTGCCCAAATCGTTACGCCTTTCGTGCGGGTCGGAACTTACCCGACAAGGAATTTCGCTACCTTAGGACCGTTATAGTTACGGCCGCCGTTTACTGGGGCTTAAGTTCACTGCTTCGATTGCTCTAACAGATCCCCTTAACCTTCCAGCACCGGGCAGGCGTCAGCTCCTATACATCGTCTTGCGACTTAGCAGAAACCTATGTTTTTGGTAAACAGTCGCTTGGGCCTATTCTCTGCGGCCACCGTATGGTGGCACCCCTTATCCCTAAGTTACGGGGTCATTTTGCCGAGTTCCTTAACAACAGTTCTCTCGCGGGCCTTAGGATACTCTCCTCACCCACCTGTGTCGGTTTGCGGTACGGGTACCTTTAACCTCGATAGAGACTTTTCTTGACAGTGTGAAATCAGCTACTTCGCTACTAAATTTCGCTCCCCATCACATCCCAGCATTGTCAAAGCGGATTTACCTACTCTGACTGCCTCAATGCTTGGGCACACATAACCAACAGTGTGCTTAGCTTATCCTACTGTGTCATCCCATCTCTCAAACGGTTATCGGTAGTACAGGAATATCAACCTGTTGTCCATCACCTACGCCTTTCGGCCTCAGCTTAGGTCCCGACTAACCCAGGGCGGACGAACCTTCCCCTGGAAACCTTGGGTTTACGGCCTGTGGGATTCTCACCCACATCTCGCTACTCATGCCAACATTCTCACTCCCATACTGTCCACATGTCCTTACGGTCATGCTTCAACCCGTATGGGAAGCTCCCCTACCCATCATTACTGATGCCGTAGCTTCGGTAGTAAGTTTTAGCCCCGGAAATCTTCGGCGCAGGATCACTCGACCAGTGAGCTATTACGCACTCTTTGAATGAGTGGCTGCTTCTAAGCCAACATCCTGGTTGTCTGTGCAATCCCACATCCTTTACCACTTAACTTACATTTAGGGACCTTAGCTGACGATCTGGGCTGTTGCCCTTTCGACTATGAATCTTATCACCCACAGTCTGACTCCCAAGTATAAGATGACGGCATTCGGAGTTTGATAGTCTTCGGTAGGTGCAATACCCCCTAGGACATTCAGTGCTCTACCTCCGTATCTCTCACCTTGAGGCTAGCCCTAAAGCTATTTCGGGGAGAACCAGCTATCTCCGGGCTCGATTGGAATTTCACCGCTACCCACAAGTCATCCCCGAGCTTTTCAACGCTCGTGGGTTCGGACCTCCACGAAATTTTACTTTCGCTTCATCCTGCTCATGGGTAGGTCGCCCGGTTTCGGGTCTACGTCAAGTAACTGAACGCTCAGTTAAAACTCGCTTTCGCTACGGCTCCACACCTTAAGTGCTTAACCTTGCTACTTAACGTAACTCGTTGGCCCGTTCTACAAAAAGTACGCGGTCACACAAGAAATGTGCTTCCACAGCTTGTAAGTGCAGGGTTTCAGGTTCTATTTCACTCCCCTCCCGGGGTTCTTTTCACCTTTCCCTCACGGTACTATACGCTATCGGTCACTAGGTAGTATTTAGCCTTGGAGGGTGGTCCCTCCTGCTTCCCACAGGGTTTCACGTGTCCCGTGGTACTCTGGATCATATCTGAAGTTTTCTCGTTTGACATACAGGACTATTACCTTCTGTGGTGGGTCTTTCCAAACCTCTTCAATTACGATACCTCTTCGTTTAAGATATGTCCGCAACCCCAATAAAGAAAACTTTATTGGTTTGGGCTATTCCGCGTTCGCTCGCCGCTACTTACGGAATCGAATTTCTTTCTCTTCCTTCAGGTACTTAGATGTTTCAGTTCCCTGAGTTCCCCTCATTAAGCTATGTATTCACTTAATGATACTTAGACATTACTCTAAGTGAGTTTCCTCATTCGGAAATCTTCGGATCAAAGTTTACGTGCAACTCCCCGAAGCTTATCGCAGCTTATCGCGTCCTTCATCGGCTCCTAGTGCCAAGGCATCCGCCCTGCACCCTTAATAACTTGACCAGTTAAAAAGGTTTGATAGATTAGAAGCTATCAACTTCGATAATTTTAAAAAGTTATCA
>NZ_JAGWDG010000038.1:0-3063 GCF_020658095.1 Clostridioides sp. ZZV14-6009 | reverse complement strand
GTATTGGAACTTTAGTACTTGGAATTGCTTCTATCATAATTGGTATTACATTATTTAAGAAATTCACTTTTATTAAAAATACTACTGCAATAATTGTTGGCTCTTTCATATACCAATTCACTATATACTTTGCAATGAGTTTAGGTATGTTATCAACTGATTTAAAACTGATAACTGCCATAGTTATAATAGCTTTCTTAGCTACTGGTAATTTAAATATCTCACTAAAAAAAACAAGTGCAAAGCTAGTACCAAAAATAAATCTGAAAAAAGAGGTGTTATAGATGTTACAAATTAAAAATATTTCAAAGAGTTTCCCAAATCCATATGGTCAACCCAACACTATATTTGAAAATTTATCTCTTAGTATAGAAGATGGTGAATTTGTAAGTATCATAGGTAGTAATGGAACTGGTAAATCTACTTTATTAAATATAATATCGGGTCTTATAAAAGAATCCTCTGGTGAAATCACTTTAGATAATACTAATATAACAAATTTAGCTGAACATAGAAGAACTCAAATAGTAAGTAGAGTTTTTCAAGACCCAAGTTTAGGAACTTGTCCTTCTATGACAGTTAGAGAAAATTTATCTCTTGCTCTTAATAAGGGGAAATTGCTAAATTTAAAGAGATGTCTTCGTCATAAAACAAATGACTTAGAGCACTTACTTGAAGGAATTTCTCTAGATTTAAAAAAATACCTAGATATTAAAGTACAGTATCTTTCAGGAGGTCAAAGACAATCACTTTCACTAATTATGTCTAGCTTAGCAAGCCCTAAGGTTCTATTATTAGATGAACATACAGCGGCACTTGACCCAAAGACATCAAATGAAGTAATTGAATTAACTGATAAAATTGTAAGAGAAAAAAATATAACTACTCTTATGGTAACTCACAACTTAAAGCATGCACTTCAATATGGAGATAGATTAATAATGCTTCATAAAGGTGAAGTTGTTTTAGATGTAAATGGTAGAGAAAAAGAAAAATTGACTATAGAAGAAATCTTAGAAAAATTTGAATATGCTGTTTAAAAAATAGCTATCACAATAATTTAATCTTAGTTTACTTACAAATTGGTTTATTTATAAAATATTTTTAGCAATACTACAACAATTCATATGAATATATGAACATATATAATAACAAAATTTTTGAGGGGGATATAAAAATGATTAATAAAAAAAGAATAGTAAGTTTAATTGTAGCAGGAGTACTAGGAGTATCAATGCTCACTGGATGTTCTCAAAATGGAGGTTCTGATACTTCAAAAGACAAAGAAAAAACAGACAATAAAGAAATAAAAAATATAGGAATCACTCAATTAGTAGAACATCCATCTTTAGATAAGGCAAAACAGGGATTCATAAAGGCACTAGAAGATAAAGGTTATAAGGATGGAGATAATATAAAAATAGACTTCCAAAATGCTCAAAATGATATGCCTACTACACAAAGTATCGCAAGTAAATTTGTATCTGATAAAAAAGATTTGATATATGCTATATCTACACCTTCAGCTCAAGCAGCTTATAATGCTACTAAAGATATACCTATAATCATGACTGCTGTTACAGACCCTGTAGAGGCTGGATTAGTTAAATCTCTTGAAAAACCAGGTGGAAATGTTTCAGGTACATCAGATTATCTTTCAATTGATAAAACACTAGAATTGGTTAAAACTTTAACTCCAAAAGCAAAGAAAATAGGTGTTATATACAATACTAGTGAAGTTAATTCAAAAATACAAGTTGATTCTCTACATGATTATGCTAAGAAAAATAATTATGAAGTTGTTGAAAAAGGAATCAGTTCTTCAAGTGAAGTTAACCAAGCTATTTCTAGTTTAGTTGGCAAAATAGATGTTTTGTATGTTCCTACTGATAATTTAATAGTTTCTTCTATGCCTATAGTTTCTAAAGTAGCTAATGAAAACAAAATACCTATAATAGCTTCTGAAGAAGGCTCTGTATCATCTGGTGCTTTAGCTTGTTGTGGAATAGACTATGAAAAACTAGGTTACAAGGCTGGAGAGCTTGCTATTGAAGTGTTAGAGGGTAAACCTGTTGGTGATATACCTGTTACTATGTTAGATGAAACTGAAATAATAATCAATGAAGATACACTAAAAGCACTTGACATGCAAAAGCTATCAGCAGATAATATAAAGTATATAAAGTCAGATAAAAATGCAAAATCTGCAGAGTAAAATGTAGTAAATTCAAAAAAGTAGGTAATATGAAAACTTTATATAGTAAGTACTCTTATCCACCCTAACCCTTTGAAAATTGTACTTATTGTAGCAATTTATTGCATATAAAGTTATTCATTTTCCATAAAAGTCGTCTATTTTGACGACAGATTATGAAAGTTGTATAACTTTCTAATCATTATTTGAGCTGTCTAAATAGAAATTTAAATTTCTTAGACAGCTTTTTTTTATAAATTTTAATAGCTACAGCTCTATCTTAATCCATATTTTCCTTTAATTAGATATTTTTTCACAAAAATTCCATTTAATTTACAAGTTTAGGATAACGTTTTTTTCAATTGATGTATTCTCTTTTAAAAATTCTATGTATATACTATGTAGTATCTTAATTAAATTTAGCAGTTGACTTTTATTATTGTATAATTTATAATTTATAACAAGTCAAGAATACATATAATTTTCTGACTAATTAAAATATTAAAAGGGAGAGATAATTATGAATACTTTATTAAACAATAAAAAATATTATTATTACTATAGCCACTATTTCTAGGGTTTGTACCTACGTTTTAACATAGATACAGACCCCTTAAGACTAGCAAAACTTTGGGATTGTATCTATGTAGGCTATATTGTTTATAGAGTTTTCATTTAACTATATAAGAGCCACATAGATTATACTATGTGGCTTATTCGTGTTTTTACCACATAGTTGTGTATACTATGTGGTTTTTTTATATACAAAATTAGCAAATAATTAAAATTATAAAAATATTTTCAAAGGAGTGTTTTATTTATGTCAGGTATTATATCTGTAATGACGCAAAGTTTAATTTTATCAATCA
>NZ_JAGWDG010000037.1:0-4163 GCF_020658095.1 Clostridioides sp. ZZV14-6009 | reverse complement strand
TCTATAATTATAGAGTTGTTTGAATGTAAATTATGTTTTAGATACTATGTTTAATAGCTTAAAGCATGATTTAAAATAGGGGGGGTGTATATGGTATATGTAGGGATAGAGAAAGTTTTCTTTTGTTGTAGTCCTTCCATTTCCATAACACTAAAAGTCCTAAATTTGCAAGGCTAAATTGCCCCTTAATTAATGGTGTTATTAAGTCAAATTTTTGATTTTGCAATCATGCTTTTATCATAGAAATATAGTATTAATGATTGTATTAGATGATGATTTCGTAAGGGGTGTGGGGTATGATAGATAGAGTTAACTTATATAAAAATGTAAAGCTAGATACAAGTAAGTTTAGTTTGAAATTAAAAAAGAATTATGAAGAATACATAGATTATGGAACTGGAGAAGTTAAAAAAGTTATTTCTTCATACATACTCACTTGGAATGGAGTAAGGTTTCTATATGCTGTAAATTCAAATAAAATATATGTGAATGGTAGACTTGTAATGTTGCTTAGAGAAGGTAATCATGTACATAACATAGATGATTTGTATAGTTACAGAGAAGAAATAAGACAAAAGATAAATAATAAGATTATAGAGCTATTCAACATAGAGCTAGACATACTAGAATTTACAGTCGCAAGTATTGAAATAACATTTAATATTTATAATGTAAATGCAGATTTATACTTGCAACTATTTAATCAAATTGTAAAAGATAAAGCTGATAGTCGATATATTAACTATGTAGATAAAAATAACATAGACACAAACACAAGCGTTTATATAAAGTCTAAGCATAATTATAAGAGCAACATAAATAAAACATACACTATTAATTTCTATAACAAATTAGAGCAACTGAAAGCTTTAAAAAGTAAAGTAGATATGTATAAGAGTAGCATAAATATAAACCAACTTGACTTGGAGCTTGCGACTAATACTTTAAGATTAGAGGTTAAGTGTGCAAATTATGAACTCAAAAAGTATGGAAGAGCATTTAAAACATATTTTAATGATATATATACATGTAGAGATATAGTTCTAACTAAGTACAAGCGATTCATCTGTAGCACTAGACTAGACTTTTACAATTACTTTGAAGCTAAGAAAATAGTCCAAGAGACAAATAAGTTGAAGAAGAATAGTAAAAAGAAGCTATTGCAATATTTAGAACTAAGATATGCTAAAAAGAAAAAGTATTCTAAAGATGAACTAAAGAAATATTTTAAGATGTTAGAGTTGCTAAACATAGCTCCTGCACTCATAAAAACAGTTTACAAAACAAACAAATTAGATAGTCCGATTAAACTTTTAGACCAAAAAATAGAAAAATTGATGGAAAATGCTAGTAATATTTGATAACTAGAATTATAATTAACTTATACAAAAAATTGAATATAAAAAAAGACTACTATTCCCTTTAATGTTTGGAAGACATTACTCGGGATTAATACCAACTACTGACATTAGTTAAGTAAATAGTAATCTTTTAACTATAGTTTAAAATACTAAATGTTTTGGAAGAACATAGAGTATATAAAATATAGCTGTTATCATTCTTGATATACATAAATTATAAGAGATGCAAGTCAAAAAATCAAGATAATAACGATAAAAGATAATTACAAGCTTTGTTCAAAATAGTTGGACAAGGCTTTTTTTAATGCAGATATTTAAGAGTGGTTAGAGGAATAACACTCTATAATAAAAAACTGACGAGCTAATCACTCGTGACAGTGCCGTTTGAGGGGGAGGAACAATTTCTTAGACAAGCTAATAAAGTAATAAGGCTTTAGAAGTGGAGTGCCTGTCCTAGTGTGGGGCGACTGTGAAGGAATGATTATCCTACTTGATAATACTAGACCTAAGCGAGTTTGAACAGTTGACGTTGAATAAGTTTCTACATAGATACAAATAAAACGTAGGGTATACGGATACCTCATGAAAAAGTGGTGTTGTATATCCTCTTATATCTTAAATATATTTTGGGATATAGGGGGAGAATAGCCATTTCCTAATTCCCTATGGTGTAGCATTGGTTGATAGATAAATCAATTAAAATAATACTTTTAAAATCTTTAAGGCTATGAAGGGGTAAGGTATGAACTGTAACGAATGTAACGGTTGTAATAGGGTATTTTTGTACTAAAAAGTAAATGTGATTAGTTACTAAACTTATGTAACATAGTTTGAATGTAGAGTAATAGAAATGAATATAAAAGAGGTGATAATACTAGATTTTAAAAATGGTAATTTATGTTATAATAATTTTAACAAGAAGATGTAACCTATAATCTAAGAGTGGAGTTCATACAAAGAAAAAACCTTACTTCTGAATTTTATGGAAGGAGGTGAAGAAGTATGGACGTATTTTTACTAAGTGTATTAGCAAGTTTAATTGCTAGTCTAATAGTTTATTTAATAAATAAATTATTTAAGATAAAAGTAAAAAGCCACTCTACGGCAAAGAGTGACTTTGATTTTGAACTAAAAATTAAGTTCAAAAAAGATTAATCTAAATTAGTGAACTCTACTCTATTGCATATTAGAATATAGTTCTTCTTGTTTTTATTATACCATTATTTAAAAATATTATTAAGTATTAAATACACTTTTTTAAATTCTAAATATTGTACTCTATGTATATGTAATTATTAATTTAAAATTTTTTATATGATATGTTATGCTGAGCCTCATGTAGTAAATTTACAATGAGCCTTAATGACTTGTATAAATATTCCATTAAAACAAAATTAGGAAGGCTTAAAATGGCTTATATGAGTTCTAAGTTAATTAATAAAAAAGTAGGCGGCTTGAAAAAAGTAACCTACTATTTTTTGTAGGATAGGCAGTATTGCTGACATACAACTGACAAATGAACTATAAAAACTTACCTGATAGGGGTATAGAAGTATTGCAATTACTGGATTTTATAAAGTTATGGCATAAAATACATAATTTTATGTCTTTTTTACTGACAACACAAAAAAGCCTCTAAGCATTACAAATACTAATGTTCAGAGGTTTTATATTTAAAATTAAATTTTATCTATTTAATATCTATTTTCTGTTTTGTTTTGAAACATTTTAACACTTCTCATAGAATCTTTTGTAGTTTTTACTACATTAACAATAACTCTTATCTCATATTCATTACAGTCACTTATAACTTCTTGTAATTCTTTTTCAAAAACAATTTTAGAGTCTAAGACTGCATCACACAATAACTCATCTACTGACACATGCAAAACATTAGAAATCGCAATTAAAGTTGGCAGGCTGACACTAGAACCACCTCGTTCGATGTTGCTCATGTGTTGTGGAGTTATATTTACCAATTCCGATAAAGTATCTTGTGTAAGTCTTTTCTTTATTCTAGCAATTTTAATTCTCTGACCAATCGCTCTAAAATCTAAGTCCATTTTTTACTTATTCCTTTCAGCTACTATTTTTGTATATTGTAACCTTTTGAGAATTGTATTATAATAAACTCACTAAAATAATATCTGTAGAATCTTTCGTTTGAAAGAAATAAAAAATATTCTTTTTAAATTATATAATAATAGTAGGAAGAAGGTATGTAATGATTAAAAAAATACCACAGGCTGAATTGAAAGTTATGAAATTTATTTGGGTTAAAAATGATATAGTGACATCAAAAGAACTTATTGAAGCTATGGAGAATGACTGTAATTGGAAAGCAACAACTACATTAACTCTACTTTCAAGGCTAGTCAATAAGCGTTTTTTAGCGTCTGATAGAATAAAAAGAATAACACACTATACAATACTTATAACAAAAGAAGAATATAAAATATTTGAAACAAAGAGATTTTTAAGAGAAGTACACTCTAATTCTATAGAAAGTTTGATTGATTCTTTGATAGACTGCACTAAAAAAAAGTAGCAACTTAATAAGTTTTAATATTTTAAAATCATTAATTCTATAATTGTAGTATATATGATTAGATATAGAATTGTCGTTTTGTAAAATTATAAATTAGCATAAAAAAAGTCATTTATTTCCATACTAAAAATTTTTTCGTCTGTATGTAAAAATAGACATAGTAATGCGTACGAACGTTCTATAATTATAGAGTTGTTTGAATGTAAATTATGTTTTAGATACTATGTTTAATAGCTTAAAGCATGATTTAAAAT
>NZ_JAGWDG010000036.1:0-5157 GCF_020658095.1 Clostridioides sp. ZZV14-6009 | reverse complement strand
GCACCTCTATTTGATTATAAACCACTAGCAAATAAACACATTCCAAAAGTTTCCATTTCTTGTAAAATGGATAGTTTTTAGTAAAAATCAATATAATTATAATATAAAAATAAAACTTTTCAGAAAATTCATATAAAAAGATGGACTTTTTATCAATAATTATATGCCAAAATAATCCAATTTATTTTCTATTATACCGATATGAAATGTATAAATCAATAGGAAAGACAACTAATATAACATATTCTATATATATAGTATAACAAAATTTTACAAATTTTAAAGTAAATATAAACTATCCATTTTACAAGAAATGACTACTTTTTATTAAAATACAGTATTTGCAACATATTTACCTTTAAAATTCTATTCTATTTTTCTTCTTCTATTCATTTCCACAAATCAACACTTAATTTTCATAACAAACTAAATTGAATAATATTTAATCTAAATTTTTTAATATGTTACTTTCACTTAATTTTTTAAGGTCATTTTTTTAATATAAACTCTTTATAAATTCATTTATATAATTAAAATATTATATAAATGAATTTATAAAGAGTTTATATAATGAAGAAATAAATAAAATAACACTAAAGTATATATAAATAAAGTAATACTTATATATTTTAGTGTTATTTATTATCTCAATATATTTAAGAAATTTATATTTAATTTTTTAAATCTTTTCTATATAAAAGTCTCCTTCCTAATATAACCAATATAAAACTTATTACAAGAATTAAAACAAATTTAAACATATTTAAATTTGAAAAATCAACCTCAATAAACTTATATAAATTAGCTATATTTCCTGTTGCATAATGACTTACTATAACTGCTACACTATTATTTAAGAAATGTAATAACATTGATACAAATATAGAGCCCGACTTATATACACTGTATGCAAATATGATTCCTAATATTGATGTTGGAATTATTCTTATAAAATCCATATGCATAATACCAAACAATACTCCACTACAGATTATTGCTAACTTTACAGACTTAACTCCATTTTTTGATTTACTAAATGCAGAAAATATAAAACCTCTAAAAAATATTTCTTCACATATAGCTGGTAATAATCCTATTATCAATAAATTCAATAAAAATTTATCCTTCATAAACAGAGATTTATTTAAACTCTCAGCCACTTCCATATTTTGAGGAAATAAAAATAAAATTAACTGAGTTATAATCATAATAATGATGTATCCACCAATCCAAAGAACAACTCCTCCTAAGAGATGTTTTAATGTTGGAATCTTTATACTAAATACTTCTCTAAAATCAGCTTTGATATAATATGCAAATATTAGTGGTAAAGCAATTATCATAACTTGTGTCATTACAATACCTGCTGTTCCAAATTTAATTTGAACCAAAGAACCAGCATAAATTAAAAGAACTAATCCTACTGCATACAAAATAATCCCATCACTCACAGTTGGTATAGACCCTTTTTTTATATTACATCTTTTCTCCAAGAAAGAAAAACTCTTACTATTTCCAAAAAGTATTTCTTCAGAATTAAACATTTTAGACAGAAGTATAATTGCCAATATAACAAAAGCTATATTCGATGTTAAAACTAGTGCTATCAGATTTAAATCACTTTTAAAAGATAATACACTTTTTATAAGTAATGATATATTTACCACAGGTATTACAGCTGTTACTCTATCCAATACTATATTTGGTATCATAGAAACATAAGATGGTATCATAATAACCAACATAAGAGGAGTTATATAGTTTTGAGCATCTTTAAAGCTTTTTGCTAGTGAACATACACACATACTTATTGCTGCAACTACCATTGAAAACAGACATACACATATTAAAGTAGTAGCAATTGGTAAAATTAAATCTCCATAATTAAAATTTCCAAAACCAAACTGGCTACTAAGACCCCCACTCACTAAAATAAATGCCATCGTTAAGCCCATAGATAAAATATTTAAAATTGCTGTTACTATTGCACTAAGGGAAACAGCCATATATTTTCCCATGACTAATTCTAAATTTGATATTGGGAGTGTAAATAAAGTTTCTAGTGTACCTCTTTCCTTTTCTCCAGCCATAACATCTATTGCTGGATATATTGAACCAAGCAAAACTCCTATTATTAATATAAATGGCAATATCTGTCCTAAGAAGTAGCCTGCTACTTCTTCTGTTTTTGCAACATCTATAGTACTGTACTTTATAGGTTCTAATGTACTTTGTACATCCAGTCCTTTTTCAGATAAAGTATTCTCTATAGTAAATCTCTTGTATTTATCTAAAACAGTTTCAATTCTTTTTACAGAGTTAGACGAATTTTCCTGAGATGAATTCATATATATTTTATAACTCGTAGATGATTGCTTTTCTTCTATTTTTATGTAAGCATCAATTTTATTTTCTTCTAAAGACTTCTTATAATTATCAACACTTAATATTTTTATTTTGCCTTTATCATTTGTAGTATCTTTATTAGTCCCAGTATCGCCCTCTAAATTATTCTCCTCTTCAATCATTGATACAAGCACTTTATTAGGTGTACTATCAAAAGCTATATTAATATCTTTACTATTCATACTATTTGCAGACATATTCATTACTTGAATCATCAACAACATAAGCAAAGGATATAAAAGAAGTGGTATAACAATCATCATAAATAAGGTCTTTTTGTCTCTTAGTATGTCTAACATTTCTTTTTTGAATATGTATTTTACAATTTTACTTCTCATCTAAACCTCCTCCATTCTAGAAAGATTTATAAACACATCTCTCAGATTATTTACTCCCGATTCTTCTTTTAAACTTTTCGGTGTTCCTGATGCAATTATTTTTCCATTATGAATCATTAAAATCTTATCACATAAAATTTCTGCTTCTTCCATATAATGAGTTGAATAAAGTACGGTTTTTCCTATTAACTTTTCGTTTTTCATAAAGTCTATTATAGATGCACTACTCAAAACGTCAAGACCTAATGTTGGTTCATCAAAAATATACACTTTTGGGGAATGTATTAAACAACGAGCTATAGATGTTCGCTGTGTCTGACCAGTTGATAGATTTTCAATTCTATTGTCTATAAATTCATTCATATCCATTACTTTTACAACATTTTTAATCGACTCTTCTATTTCTTCTTTTGTCATTTCATATAAACTTCCAAAAGTTGTTAAAAGTTCTCTAGGAGAAAGTCTTCCATATAGCTTTGTATTTCCAGATAGATATCCTATTTCTTTTTTTGCTGAATTTTTATCTATTGAATAATCATATCCAGAAACACTTATATTTCCTGATGTTGGTGTTAATATTCCTCCTAGCATTCTAAGTAAAGTTGTCTTTCCAGCACCATTTGGTCCTAATATTCCGACTATCTCACCTTCTTCAACACTAAAAGAAACATTATTTACAGCAAGAAAGTCTTCTTTTTTAGTTTTAATTTTCTTTAATTTTTTTATTGAACTTTTATTTTTATCATCTTTTATAACTCTTGTAAAAGATTTACATAACTTATCTACCTCTATCATTTACCAATTTGCTCCTTTCTTATTTATAGATATATTTATATAAATATAACATATAAACCTTTTTTATATACTATTTTTTATTTTAAAATATCTTATTTATAAAAACATATCTATTTACATGACAAATTATTACTTTTTATTCTTTTATAATATGTATTAACTAATAGATATAAAATAACATATTAATTTTTAAAGTATTAATAAATATTATCAATAAAAAAAGTGTCTCTAATCATTTAAAAATCTTTCAGACACTTTTTTCTAATTTCTCTTTTATTTTATTATCTAACTTTTTTACCAAGTTTAAATACTGCTAAAACATCTGACATTACATCTATATTATCTATAGGATTGCCATTTACAACTATCACATCTGCTTTCTTTCCTTTTTCTAAAGTTCCATAATTTTTATCAATTCTTAAAAGTTCAGATGCAGTTTTTGTAGCTGCTACTATTACATCCATATTATCCATACCATAATCTGACATTAACTTCATTTCATAATATGTCTTTCCATGTTCATTATAAGAAGTTCCTGCATCAGAACCAACTGCAATTTTAATTCCTTTTTTGTACGCTTTTAAGAATGATTCTTTATGTGGAATAGCAACAATTTCGCACTTTCTAAGAGTAGCCTCAGTTATTCCACTTTCTTTTCCTGCATTTAAAATAAAATATGGTGCAGCAACTGTTGGAACTAGATATGTTCCTCTTTCAAGCATCAAATCAATTATTTCATCATCTAAATAAACACCATGTTCTATAGAAGTGATTCCTGCAAGCACTGCATTTTTTATACCAGTTCTTCCTTGTGCATGTGTAGCAGTTATTTTCCCTGCTTTTATAGCTTCATCTATAGCAGCCTTCATTTCTTCTAAAGTCAATTGTGGTGAACCTGGCTCAACACCATCAGTTGTTACACCTCCAGTAGCCATTATCTTTACACAATCTACTCCATTTTTTAAAACTGTTCTAGCTGATTTTCTACATTCATCTACTCCATCACTTTCAATACCAAAATAGTATCCATGTCCTCCTGTCATACATATAACTGGACCTGAAGTAACTATACCAGGACCATCTATAGACCCTTTGTCTATAAGATTTTTAAGCTGCACATCCACATATTTTGGACAACCTAGACTTCTAATATATGTTACTCCTGAATCTAAATATGCATCAAGTTGTTTTATTGTATTTACCACAAGCTCTACATCAGATACGTTCTCATAATAAACTTTTGGATTTCCTACTGGCTCCATTGTCAAATGCACATGACAATTCATAATTCCTGGCATAACAGTTTTATCTAGGTAATCATATACATCATATCCACTTAAATCTTCTCTTATATTTTCAATTTCAAGTATAGTATCTTCATCAATAATTATACCTTTATCCTTCATAATACTATTTCCTGTTCCCTGAACCTCCTATGGCTAAAGTCACAGAGTTCCTGCTTCATAGAATTTTGCATACTAAAATATGTCTTACCAATTCTCCACAGGCTATCCCCATAGTTCCTACGGTTCTTACATAAATTATCTATTTTAAACTGTTATTAGTCTTAATCCTTCTTTTAGTATATTTATACTTGCATTTATATCTCTATCGTGAG
>NZ_JAGWDG010000035.1:0-5530 GCF_020658095.1 Clostridioides sp. ZZV14-6009 | reverse complement strand
TATTGTTATCAAAATATCTGGCTTTATGGTTTGTTTCTTGTTTTATAAATTAACCTACTGTTTAATTTTCAAAGTTCTTTATGTTTATGCCCTTTTCTTGAGGACAAGTATTACTATACCAACTTTTTCTTTTAGAGTCAACAACTTTTTTTACATTTTTTATTTTTAAATTACCACTTTACCTCTCTATTGTAATATTATCCACATTATAAACAACTGATTCATATTGCTTTAACTTATTATATTAAATATTATCCACATTATAAACATATTTATCCACATATTACATAATTTATTATTTTTTGAATAAAGATAAATCCATATGTATAATCATTTCTCATTAGTCTGCTTATTTATATGATAAAATATGTTTACAACTTGAAAACTTTAGTTGAAAATGCTTACTTTAGTAGCAGCATTATTTTATCTCAAAAATATTAATAATAATATTAGTAGTAATAATAGTACACAAGCATATAATTTTATTAAAGTATTTATCAATACCTTAATATTTACTTCATAAATTTGTAGATTAACTAAAACGCTCACAATCTAACTAAATATTTTAGTTTCCTAGCCGAGAATCGATTAAACAATTTTTAATTTTTGAAACTCTGTCTAAAAAGAATATACATTAAAACAAACTAATATATTATAAAACCAAAACTATAACAGTTAATCTAATATAATTACATTTTATATAGCACATAATTAAACAAAAACTTTTTACATAAAAATAGACGAAGGTAAATATATTTTTATATTTACCTTCGTCTATTTACGTTCTATTCTGCTATAGATAAATCGTCTTTCATATACTGCTCAATTAAAAACACTTTTTTATACTTTAGGCTCTTCTGAACATCAATTATTCTTTGATTTGATGAACCTCTAAATTTTAAACTTATATCTTTTTTTTCATCTATAAATCTTCCGTCTACTAAAACATCAATCTGCTTTAATAGGTTCAAGTTTTTGAAATATGCACTATTTTTTTTATCTAGTAGTTGTTCAAATGTAAATCCTGTATAGGACCATACATCTAATCCAGTCTTTTTAGCTTCTTTTGCTATTTCTTCTAATGGTTCTGGTTGTAAAAATGGCTCTCCACCTGATAGTGTAATACCCTTTTGTAATTTTAGTGACTTTATCTCATTTATAATTTCTTTTGTATCCATATAAAAGCCACCACATAAATTATGTGTTTGAGGATTATGACATCCTTTACAATTATGAACACATCCTTGAGTCCATATTACCATTCTTAACCCTGGTCCATCAACTATACTGTCATGACTTATAGTAGATGACATTCTTATCTTCATAACTTATTCCTCCAAATAAAACTATCTATGTTTTACCCTATCTTTAACTTCAGCTTTTTTTGCATTATTAAATCTGTCAACTGTACCAACTAAATATCCTGTTATTCGTCTTATTCTTTCAAATTTAATATCACTTTCATCTTCATTTCTTCCACATACAGGACATATATTACTTGCTATTACTCCTGAGAAACCACATATAGGGTCTCTATCTACTGGATGATTTATACTTCCGTATCCTATACCCAAATCTTTCATTGCTTTTATGACAGTTTCAAAAGCTTCTAAGTTATCAGATGGATCTCCATCTAGTTCTACATATGTTATATGACCTGCATTAGTAAATTCATGATATGGAGCTTCTATCTCAATTTTGCCATATGCACTTATATTATAATAAACCGGAACATGGAATGAATTAGTATAATACTCTTTATCTGTAATACCTTTAATTTCTCCATATACTTTTTTGTCTATTTTAGTAAATCTTCCTGAAAGACCTTCTGCTGGAGTACCCATTAAAGAGAAATTTAATTTATATTTGTCTGTAGCTTCATCCATTTTATGTCTCATATATGATACTATTTTTAGTCCTAACTCTTGTGCTTCCTTACTTTCTCCATGATGTTTACCTGTAAGAGCAATAAGGCATTCTGCTAAACCTATAAACCCAATAGTCAATGTTCCTTGCTTTATTACTTCTTTTAATGCATCTTCTGGTCCCAAATCATCAGAATCTTTCCACACACCTTGCCCCATTAAAAATGGGAAGTTTTTCATTTTTTTATTTCCTTGAACTTCAAGACGCTCTAATAATTGTTCTATAATTAGGTCCATTTTCTCATCTAGTTCTTTAAAAAACTCATCTAAATTAGTTTTATCATTTTTTATAATTCCATGTTTTATACCTAATCTTGGAAGATTGACAGTAGTAAAAGATATATTTCCTCTGCCACTAACTGTTTCTGGTCCACATACATTACTAAGTACTCTTGTTCTACAACCCATATATGTAGCTTCTGTATCTGGATCTCCTGCTTTATAATATTTAGCATTAAAAGGAGCATCTAAAAAGCTAAAGTTAGGAAATAATCTTTTAGCTGATACCCTACATGATAACTTAAATAAATCATAATTAGGATCTTCAGGATTTAAATTTACACCTTCTTTAACCTTAAATATCAATATTGGGAAAATTGGTGTCTCTCCATTACCTAAACCTCTTTCTTGTGATAATAATAGATTCTTAGTTACCATTCTTCCTTCTTCAGAAATATCTGTTCCAAAATTTACACTTGAAAATGGTACTTGTGCACCTGCTCTAGAATGCATTGTATTTAAGTTATGTATAAATGCTTCCATAGATTGATATGTCTTTTTATCAGTTTCTTTATATGACTCTTCAAATGCAAAGTTTTGCATGTTCTTTATAAGTTCTTCATCAATATTAAATGTTTCTCTTAGTTTTTCTTTTTCAGAGTTTAAATACAATTCATCTTTTTTAAGACCAACTTTTTTATTTGTTTCTTTCTCTGTTCTATATACTATGTCCTTTATTGCTTCATTATTTTCAATTCCTTTAAACAATTTTAATGCTTTAGCTAAGTTTCCTATGTAGAATTTTTTAAATGTCTTATACACACCTTCAGACAAACCATAATCGAAAAATGGTATACTTTGACCTCCATGTTGATCATTTTGATTACTTTGTATCGCAATTGCAGCTAAAGCTCCATAACTCATTATATCTTGTGGTTCTCTTAAGAAACCGTGACCAGTTGAAAAACCATCCTCAAATAGTTTTTTAACATCTATCTGACAACAAGTTAATGTTCCCATATTTAAAAAGTCCATATCATGTATATGTATATCTCCATTATCATGTGCGAAAGAATGTTCTGGCTTTAATATATGAGTCTTACAAAATTCTTTGGATACAGTACTTCCATATTGTAACATTGTTCCCATAGCTGTATTACCATTGATATTTGCATTTTCTCTTTTTATATCAGCATCTTCTGCATCCTCAAAAGTAATTTCCTCTATTGCCTTCATTAATCTTGTTTTTGAATTTCTTATTCTACTTCTTTCAGTTCTATATACTATGTACTCTTCACTAGTTTTTGCATGACCTGTTTCTATAAGAACCTTAACTACAGAATTTTGTATGTCTTCAACACTTGGAACTGATTCAGAATATTTATGATTTAGCAACTTTATTACTTCTTGAGTTAGTTGCTCAGATAACTTATAATCAGGTACAATACCTTCTCTTTCTGCAACATTTGTTGCTGCTAAAAATATAGCTCTTGTTATTCTATCTTCATTAAATGGAATCACTCTTCCATCTCTCTTTTTTACAAACTCAACCAATTAAAAAAACCTCCTATTACTATATATTGTATTTTATTAATCTACATACCACTATATGTAGTATATTAAGTCTAAAAAAATCCCCTTCAACTAAGTTAAAGGGATTATCTTAATAATTACTATATTAAGATTACCAAATTTGTACATAATAGTCAAACTAACGCAAATCATTGCAAATACTATGTAGATATTTTGAACATCAGCGTTTGTAACAACTTTGGAAGTCAAAATTTTTTTCTCTTTTTTTTACACTAATTTTAGGCAAAAAATACTTATTTTCATATGTATTAATATATATATCTACAAATTTCCTTATGTACATTTTTCAAATTTGTCGTATAATATAAATAATAATTTAAAAGGGGGCATTTTATGTTATCAAAAAGACTAAACTTTATAACTCCATCCTATACAATAGGTATTAGTTCAAAAGTTAAAGAAATGGAAAGTGACGGAATTAAAATAATCAACCTTAGTATAGGAGAGCCTGATTTCAATGTACCTAATGTTGCAAAATCTTATGGAATTGACTCTTTAAATAAAGATTGTACTAAATATGATTTAGTTCCTGGATTGAAAATACTTAGAGAAGAAATCTGTAAAAAACTTATGGAAGAAAATAACTGTAGATATTCAATAGATGAAATAGTTATATCAAGTGGAGCTAAAAATTCTATAACAAACACTTTGCTAGCGTTAACAGATGATGGAGATGAAGTGTTATTGCCAAAACCATATTGGGTTAGTTATCCTGAAATGGTTAAATTAGTTAATGCTATTCCAGTTTTTATTGACACTAAAAAAGAAAATGGATTCAAATTAACAAAAGAAGAACTTGAAAAATCTATAACAAGCAAAACAAAAATTCTTGTAATAAATAATCCTTCAAATCCTACTGGTAGTGTCTATACAAGAGATGAGTTGATTGAAATTGTAAAAGTATGTATACAGAATAAAATATATATTTTGGCAGATGAAATATATGAAAAAATCTGTTACACTGGAAATTTCACATCAGTTGCTTCATTAAGTGAAGAAGCAAAAGATATAACTATAACTGTAAATGGTTTTTCTAAATCAGCTGCTATGACTGGATTAAGATTGGGCTATACTGCTTCTAATAAAGCCATCGCTAAAGCAATGAGCTCTATACAAGGACATCTTATATCACATCCAAGCTTAACATCACAATACATAGCATATGGAGCTTTAAAAGATTGCTCGACTGATATATATGATATGGTTAAAACATATAAATCTAGAAGAGATTTAATCACATCTAAATTAGATTCTATCGAAAATGTAGAGTATGTAAATCCACATGGTGCGTTTTATGCTTTTATAGACCTTTCTAAGATAGCTGAAAAGTTTAAATACAAAGATAGTTTTTCTATAGAATTTTGTAATCAATTTTTAGAAGAATACAATGTAGCAGTTGTTCCTGGAATAGCATTTGGTATGGATAAATATATTCGTATATCTTATGCTTGTAATGAAAATACTTTCTTGGATGGATTAGATAAATTAAAAGAATTTGTATCTAAGATAATGGCATAATAATTTTAATCAAACAATTTTTAAATATAAGATATTAGATGATAATTAATAGATTGTGTATCTATATAATATATTTAACATCGTAATTAAAAACTTAAATAAAATAAAAACCTATTGATTTTCATATCAATAGGTTTTTATTTTATTTCTTATATTAATCTAGAATTTTATTTTAAACTTTAAATCAATACGACAAATAAAAAAATTACGTGGCTACGTCCTACTCTCCCAGGCAGTTTCCCACCAAGTACCATCAGCGCTAGAGAGCTTAACTT
>NZ_JAGWDG010000034.1:0-8194 GCF_020658095.1 Clostridioides sp. ZZV14-6009 | reverse complement strand
AATTGGTATCTGTCATATAATGTTTTTGTTATTGCTGCTGTTAATGTAGTTTTACCGTGGTCAACGTGTCCTATTGTCCCTATATTAACATGAGGTTTTGTTCTTTCGTATTTAGCTTTAGCCATTTTGAATTTCCTCCCTTATCTTTCGATATAAATTAATTTTGCTCACAATAAGCTTATGGTAAGTATTTTACTATTAATCATTTCTGTTTTCAAGATGTTTTTCTAATTTTCTCTTAACCCTTTGTAAAGCGTTATCTATTGACTTTACATCTCTTTTAAGTTTGTCCGCTATGAACTGGTATGACTTTCCATTCAAATACAATTCTAGGACTTCTAATTCCAAGTCGCTTAATAATTCGTTCATCTTTGATTCTATATTTTTTAATTCTTCTTTACTAATTATAAGTTCTTCTGGATCTGTTACTATACTTGTAGCTATTATATCTAAAAGTGTTCTGTCTGACTCTTCATCATATATTGGTTTATTCAAAGAAACATATGAATTTAAAGGTATATGTTTTTGTCTTGTTGCAGTTTTTATAGCAGTTATTATTTGTCTTGTTATACATATCTCTGCAAAACATTTAAATGAATTTGTCTTACTTCCATCAAAATCTCTAACTGCCTTATAAAGGCCTATCATTCCTTCTTGTATTATATCTTCTTTATCTGCTCCAATTAAAAAATATGACTTTGCTTTTGCCTTTACAAAATTTCTGTATTTGGTAATAATATACTCTAGTGCTATCTTATCCCCTTCACTTGCTTTTAATACAATGTTATACTCATCTTGCTGACAATTGTCTATTAACTCATAACTTTTTTCTTTTGCTACCAACATGTAAATCTCCCCCATATATAAAACAAATTTATAGGTATATTATAGTCTAAAGAACCTAGTAATTTCAACGCTTTCTACGAATGTTCTCAAGTTTCGACAATGTTTCTTCATCTAACCTCTCCTCCAACCAATTTCGCTGAATTTTTTTCCTTAAACCGCTATTTTTTTCCTTCATTTTATTCTTGGAACGATCTAATTCTAACTTTAATTCTCTAGCAGACATTCTCATAGCACCTTTTCCTAAAATCATTTGTTGCTCTGCATAGTCATTAGTAGCTACTTTTACATCATCATATTTTGATAGAGAAGTTATAAATTTTTCTATATAACTATCTGCTGTTTGGTGCTCTCTTGTATAAACTATTGTTATGTGTTTTCTTTTTTCAACTTTTTCTCGGGAATTCTTAACATTATAAGCATCAAAAACTATTATAGTCTTATATCCCATAAACTCAGAGAATTCTATAATATCATCAATAAGTTTTTCTCGAGAATCTTCTAAATCCTCTTTAGCCAGTTCTTTTAAATTATCCCACGCATTTATAATATTATAGCCATCTATTATTAAGTAGTGATTTATGTTTCTTCTCATACTTATTTACTTTTTATCCAGTCTTTGTCTGAATATTTCATATAAAAGTATACCACCTGCTACAGATGCATTTAAAGATGTAACATTACCTATCATGGGCATTTTTACTATAAAGTCACAGTTTTGTTTAACCAATCTAGATATTCCAAAACCTTCACTTCCAATTACTACACCTAGAGGTCCTGTAAGATTTTGTTTATAAAAAGTTTCTCCATCCATATCAGCAGCTGCAATCCACAGCCCCTCATCCTTCAGTCTTTTTATTGTATTGACTATATTGGTTACCTTACAAACTGGCATATACTCTACAGCTCCAGCAGAAGCTTTTGTAACTACAGGAGTTATGTGCACAGACCTTCTTTTTGGGATAATAACTCCATGTGCTCCTACTGCATCTGCTGTCCTTATTATTGAACCTAGATTATGTGGGTCTGTTATTTCATCTAGTATAATAAAAAATGGGTCTTCATTTTTACTTTTTACTGAGTCTATTAACTCATCTAATTCATAATACTTATATTCACTTGCATAAGCTATTACACCTTGATGAGAATGACTTGTGCTTACTTCATCTAACTTATGTTTATCAACATATTGTATAATTATATTCTTTTCTTTTGCCATTCCTATTATTTTCTTAATTGAACCTTCTTTAGCTGAGTTTGCAATTAATATTTTATCTATCTCTCTATCACTCTTTATAGCTTCTATTACAGGATTTCTTCCTTCAATACTTGCCAAACTATTCACCACCTACAAGGATTTAAATTTTTCTCTAACTTGAACTATGTCACCACAAGTCATAGTTCCTTCTGGACAACTTCCATTTACACAGCTTGGACCAGTCTTTTTAAATAATATAGGAGCAACTTTTTTAACTTCTCTTAACATTTCTACAGCTAAGTTTCTTATTTCCCATTGTGCTCTTTCACAACATCTATGTTCAAAGAAATTAAATAAACTTCTAGCGTTTATAGTAAATACCATTTTTGTTTCACATGCATTTGGAAATACATATCTAGCATCCTCTATTGCTTTTTTCTCAGCTTGTCTCTTTGCTGTTTTCTCATTTTTTCCTTCTTTTATTAAGTCATTATAATGCTTATCAAATAATATCTCCACTAATTTGTCATAATCCTCTTGGTCCTTTTTCATTGAGTTGACAAATAACTCTTTTGCTTTTTCTATTTTTTCTATTTCAGGAGGAATTATGTACTCAAATTGGTCTAGTTTAACATATCTTTGACTTTGTTGTGAAAAACTAGCTATACGATGTCTAACAATTTGATGCGAACAAGCTCTTGAAATACCTTCTATTGAAAACGTAAAAGATGCATGCTCTAATATTGAACCATGCCCTATATTTAATAACATATTTAAAAATTTTTCTATACTTTCTTCTGTTAAGTCTTTTTCTATTTCGTCTGTCCCAACTGGTGAATAGCATAATTTAGCTGCCATAGCTATTACTTTTTCGGGTTCAGGTGTATGTGATATTAATTTTACTTTCATAAATTTTCGTCCTTTCTTATTACTAATTTCTATATATTTATTATACATTAGTTATAAAAAAAGTGTTGCCTTATTAATTATTATTAAGACAACACTCTTTAATATTTACATATCTCTTTCAATAATTTTGATTCCTTTATTGATAATATATTGAAGTCTCTCTATTTCATTATTCAAATACAAATATCCAACTAATGCTTCAAATCCAGTTGCATGTTTATAGTCTATAATATCTGCATTTTTAGGAGAAGTGTTTGATTTTTGATTTCTTCCCCTTTTATAAATTTTACTCTCTTCCTCTGTTAATTCACTTTCGATTTCATGAATTATTGACGCTTGAGCTTTAGCTTTTACATACTTTATGGCTAACTTATGCAAATCATTAACTTTTCGCTGTGTATTTTGTCTAATCAAGTGTTCTCTTATATATGTCTCATACACTGTATCACCTAAATATGCTAAAACTAGTGGTGACATAGTAACTAATTCAGTTTTTTCCATTTTTATACCCTTTTCCACTTAACACCTTGTCTTGTGTCTTCTAGTACTATTCCCATATCTAATAATTGTTGTCTTATATCATCTGCTAATTGGAATTCTTTATTTTTCTTTGCGTCAGTTCTCTTTTGTATTAATTCTTCAATGTCTTTATCTAACACAGTATCCTTTTTCTTATTTACAATATTTAATACTCCTGTAAGCTCATTAAATTCATCTAAACATTTCTTAGCTAACTCTAAAGAAGAGTTTTCGTCTACATTAGAATTTATCAACTTAGCCAACTCAAATATAATACTTACTGCATCTGCTGTATTAACATCATCATCCATAGCATCTATAAATCTTTGTCTAAAATTATCTAATTCTTTAACAAGTTCTACTTCTTTTTCTGTTAGAGATGATTCTTTTAAATTACTTAATGTAAACTCTAATTTTTCTTTAGTATTATATAATCTTTCAAGACCAGCTTTAGCTTGGTTTAACATTTCATCACTAAAGTTTACTGGATTTCTATAATGTGCCGATAACATGAAAAATCTCACTATTTCTAAATCATATAGCTTTGATATATCTCTTACTGTAAAGAAATTACCTTTTGATTTACTCATTTTTTCATCATTTATATTTATATATCCATTATGCATCCAATATTTCGAGAATGTTTTTCCACTTCTAGCTTCACTTTGTGCTATTTCGTTTTCATGGTGTGGGAATGTTAAATCTTGACCACCTGCATGTATATCAATTGTCTCACCTAAGTATCTCTTAGACATAACAGAACATTCTATATGCCATCCTGGTCTACCTTCTCCCCAAGGACTCTCCCATCCTGGCTCTCCTTCTTTTTTTGCTTTCCAAAGAACAAAGTCCATAGGATGTCTTTTTTGGTCATTAACTTCAATTCTAGCTCCAGCCTCTAAATCTTCTTGTTTTTGGCCTGAAAGTTTTCCATATCCTTCAAATTTATTTGTATCAAAATAGACATCCCCATTTACTGCATATGCATATCCTTTATCTTCTAATTCTTTTATAAAATCTATAATTTGTTGTATATTATCTGTAACTTGAGGATGAACAGTAGCTCTCTTAATTCCTAATCCATCACAATCTACAAAATACTCTTTTATGTATTTAGTAGCAACTTCTTCTGGAGATATTCCTTCTTCGTGGCTTCTATTTATAATCTTATCATCAACATCTGTAAAGTTTTGTACATAAGTTACGTCATATCCTCTATACTCTAAATACCTTCTTAGAGTATCAAATATTATAAATGGTCTTGCATTACCTATGTGGATATAGTTATAAACTGTTGGACCACACACATACATTTTTACCTTTCCTTCTTCTAATGGAACAAATTCTTCTTTTGCTCTAGTTAATGTATTATAAACTTTCACACTCATCACCTCACTGTATTTTTATAAATTATTTTCTTAACATCATATATTATATTATAGTTGAAAATTGCAATAAATAATAGTACTACTATCATTTTTCATACTATCCTTCAAATTACATAATAATATTATCACTATTTTCTATTGTTCCTCTAAAAATATCTTTTTTTGAGAAGAGCACTTTTCAAAAGTCTCTTCTGTAATCATTTTTTCGTCTTTTAACTTTTCTAAAATTGTAACATATTCTAAGCATAGCTCCTTTAATTCCTTTTTAACATCATCAATATTACTATACATAGTAATTACCCCCTTAATAATTAAATCAAACTAAAATAATAGATTACCTTCTTCTATGCTTAATATTTTTATTAGTTTATTATTTATATTTTTGCTTTGCTTTTTATATATTAAATTTATTGACCTAAATACCTTCATTTTGTTAGCCATATATTTTCACCAAATACTAACACAAAAAAAGTCCGCATCTAAATTAGCGGACTTTTATGACTATAATATATGATTTTTTACATAAGCTATTCTATTTAAGCAAGTTTCTTTTCCTAAAACTTCCATTACTTTTGGTAAATCTGGGCCATGCATTTGTCCTGTCAAAATTATTCTTGAGCCCATAAATAAATTTTTTCCTTTTATTTTATACTCTTTTTGTATCTCTTTAAGCATTGCTTGACCAAACTCAGCATTTAATATTTCTGCTTTTTCTATTTTTTCTTGTAAGGCATCTATTAAAGTAGGTATGTGTTCTAATTTTAAGAAGTCACTTCCTTCTTCAGTTTCTACCTCTACCTTATCTCCAAAGAATATACTCGCATGCTCAGTAACTTCTTTTACATATTGTAATTTTTCTTTAAGCACTGATATCATACTCTTTAAAAATTCATACTTACTAGTAGCTTCTGCTTCTGTTATAAATCCATCTTCTATTAAGAACGGTATAGCTAAATCCGTTAAGTAAGCATCATCACCATCTTTTATATAATGTTGATTAACCCAGTTTAACTTTTCAGTATCGAATACTCCTCCACTTTTAGATACTCTTTCCACAGAGAAAGCTTTTTCTAATTCTTCCATTGTAAATAACTCTTGATTATCTTCTGGAGACCAACCAACTAGTGCTACATAGTTTACTAATCCTTCTGGTAAATATCCTTTTTTCTTAAAATCTTCAACTGCTACATCACCTTGTCTCTTACTCAATTTTTTCTTTTCTTTATTAAGTATATTTGGTAAATGTACGAATACTGGTGCTTCCCATCCAAATGCTTCATATAAATAAACATGCTTTGGAGTAGATGATACCCACTCTTCGCCTCTTATAACATGTGTAATTTTCATTAAATAATCATCTACCACTACTGCAAAATGATAAGTTGGGAATCCATCTGTTTTCATTAAAACTTGGTCATCTAAATCATTAGTATTGAATTCCATGTCTCCTCTAACTAAATCTGTAAACTTAATTATATGATTTTCTGGTAATTTTAATCTTATAACATATGGTACTCCTGCTTTTATATTAGCTTCTATCTCTTCTTTAGAAAGTTTTTTGCAGTGACCATCATATTTAGCAGTTTCTCCTGCTGCCTTTTGAGCATCTCTTACTTCATCTAATCTTTCCTTTGTGCAGAAACAGTAGTAAGCCTTTCCACTATCTAAAAGTTGTTTTATATATTCTTGATATATATCTAATCTTTGAGATTGAATATATGGTCCATATTCTCCTTTTTGTATTACTTTTCCATTATCATCTAATATAACACCCTCATCATGATTAACACCAGCCCATTTCATAGCATTAAGCATATTCTCTATAGCACCTTCTACTAATCTACTTTGGTCTGTATCTTCTACTCTTAATATATATTCTCCGCCCATTTTTTTTGCAAATAAATAGTTATATAAAGCAGTTCTTAAACTACCTATATGTACAAATCCTGTTGGACTTGGTGCAAATCTTACTCTTACATTCATTTTTACTTCCTCCTGATATTTTATTCAATATAACTATAATATTAAACTAGTACATTGTTTTGCAAGTTTATTTTTAATCAAACTTAATAATAATATCCTTTTTATTTAAAAATACACATGTTTATTATATCAGAAAATACTAGGTTTAATTTCATAAATCTTTCTTTTAATCATTTTCTAAAAATTAAAGGTATCATTTATAACTATTCATAAATGTTTATTCTGAACCTCCCATAACTAAAGTCACAGGGTTCCTGCTTCATAGAATTTTGCATACTAAAATATGTCTTACCAATTCTCCACAGGCTATCCCCGTAGTTCCTACGGTTCTTACATAAGTTATCTATTTTAAACTGTTATTAGTCTTAATCCTTCTTTTAGTATATTTATACTTGCATTTATATCTCTATCGTGAGTTACATTACAACAAGGACAAATCCATTCTCTTATATTTAAATTCTTAATTTCCTCATTTTTGTACCCACATTTATTGCATATTTGTGAACTTGCAAAGAATTTACCTACCTTTACAATTTGTCTGCCATACCAATTAGCCTTGTATTCTAATTGACGAACAAATTCTGACCATGACACATCAGAAATTAAACGAGATAGTTTACGATTTCTAGTCATATTCTTTACTTGTAAATCTTCTATTTCTTTAAAGAATTTTTTATATGCGTTTTCTAACTCTTTTAAGGTGTTTTATAGTGAAAATTTGTCAGGTTCTTTAAGCCACTCTAATTCTTTTTTTAAATTAGTCAAATCAGAACTGCACTGCTTATAAGTAAAAGTTTCTTTATAGTTTTCATAAACTTCTATTCTTTTAGCAAGATATTTATTATATACAAATCTACAACATCCAAAAGTTTTGTTAATTAACTCTTGCTGTTTTTTATTTGGATACATTCTAAACTTATAAGCTTTTTCCACTATTACCACCTCACTTTACTTGTTTTTTCTGATTATATTAATTAAATCTTCTTCAATTTCATTTGTTAATACTGGATGTCTATATTTTACACACCATACTATATGGTACTAAATATACATATCCTCGAGTCACTTCCATTTTTCATCACTCATCATAATATTAACATGTGTAATTATTTAAAATAAGTTTTTTAAAGGTTTTTATATTTGTTTTTAAATAACATATATAAGAACCGCAAATCTTAACTTTTATCATTTTTGAGGTTGTCGTTCACATAAGTTCACTACTACCTATGCAGTTCTCTTATGAATTTTTTCTACTTTCATAACTTTCACACTTAGGTTTTATTTCATCCTTATGTTTTAGTTTGGTTAGCTTTAGGGGTTTCCAGCAATTCAAGTAGTATTGGATAGGTTCTAT
>NZ_JAGWDG010000033.1:0-9301 GCF_020658095.1 Clostridioides sp. ZZV14-6009 | reverse complement strand
TAACCTACTGTTTAATTTTCAAAGTTCATTTTTCATGTTTGCCCTTTTCTTAAGGACAAGTAATACTATATCACCTTTATTTATCCAAGTCAATATAATTTTTTATTTTTTTTAAGATTTTTAATTTTTCTATGTTTTATCAGCTTAACTCTCATAAATTAATGATAAACAAAAGTCCTTATTTCATAGGACTAATATATATTTTATGCCCAATTTTCCTTTTTATTCTATAATTTAAATTTTTTATTTGTAGTAATACACATTTTTTTAAAATTAATTTACATTTCTTTCACTTGTAATTTTTGTAATCTTGTATTAGATTATTATTAAAAAATGATTTATCAATAATTTGATTGAGAATGACAATTTTTACATATCAAAGTATTATATAAATACTATGCTACATTTTAGGAGGATTTTATTATGAGCAAAAAAGTATTAATCATGTCTGCTTCTACTGGTGGTGGACATAATAGAGCGGCTCTAGCTATTAAAGAAGAACTTACATCCAAAACAATTGACGGAGAGCCTGTTGAATGCGAAATAATAGATAGTTTGAAATTAGTCAATAACATAATGGATAAAATAATTTCAAGAGGATATGAAAAATCTGCCATATATACACCCAAAGCATATGGAAGTGTATATAGATTATCTGAAACAAATCTTTTATCAAAAAATGAATTTAAAGGTAATCTAATAATTACATTTATGGCAAAAAAATTAAAAAAACTCATTAGAAACACAAAACCAGATTTAATTATAGGTACACATCCTTTTCCAATGATTGCTTTAAGCACATTGAAAAAAAATTTTAACTTACATAATAATGAAACAAATGCTTCTACTGATCATTTTTATAAGCATCATACAAGTACTATTAATGTTCCTCCTCTTATTTCTGTATTAACTGATTATACTACTCATTCCACATGGATACAAAATGAGATTGACTACTATATTGTTGGTCATGAGTATGTAAAGGAATTATTAGTATTTGATGGAGTTGAACCTAGTAAAATTAGAACATTTGGAATCCCTGTTGAAAAATCGTTCCATTCTCATAGAGACAAAAGAATTGTTCTTTCTGAACTAAATTTATCTCCTGATAAATTAACTGTTTTACTTATGGGCGGCAGCTTTGGAGCTGGAAATATAAAAGAAACTCTTGATGAGTTATTAGATACAGATAGAGATTTTCAGATACTTGTAATAACTGGCAGAAATGAAAGTTTAAAAGAGAAAATTGAAAAAAAACTTGTATCTCGTTATCATGACAAAAATGTATGTGTACTTGGATATACTGATAAAATGAATGACATTTTAGCTTCTATAGATGTTTTAGTCAGTAAGCCTGGCGGACTTACTACAACTGAAGCACTCTTAAAAGATGTACCCATGATAGTTCCATATTATATACCTGGACAAGAAGAAGAAAATCTTGATTTCTTATCCAATTGTGGTGCAGCACTTAGAACTACAAAGAAATATAATTTATCAATATTATTAAAAGTTTTAATAGATGACTCTAGTAGGCTAGAAATGTTAAAGAAAAATATAAAATCTATAAGAAAGTCAAATTCAGCCCAAAACATAGCTAATTTAGTATTAAGTATAATTTCTGATTAATACAATAAATAAAATCCCTATAGTGTACCTATTAGGGATTTTTTATCTTCTAATTATTTAATTACTAGATTGGTTCATAAAAATCTTCTTCATAATCATACTGATAGTTTTTATAGTTATTTCTGAATTCAGTGTTTTTATTTCTTGGAGTTTTCTTAGTTTTTTTCTTGTTAGAAAAACTTATATCCTCAAAATCATCATATTTAGGCTTGTCTTTTGATTTCATTTTTTTAACTCTTTTTTCCTTCATTGCATTATGTTCTTCTAAGTTCATAATTGGTTTCATGTTGCACCCCTATCAAAATTTTTAAATGATTTATACAACAAATTATACAATACAGAAGAAATTTATTCAATAAATCTAAATCAAAATTAATCTAAATTTAACTCCAAAAAATTACAAAAATCGAGGTTATAACCTCGATTTTTATATTTCTCTTCTACCTTCCAATGCTTTTGATATTGTAACTTCATCTGCATATTCTAAATCTCCTCCAACAGGAAGACCATGAGCTATCCTAGTAACTTTGATTCCCATTGGCTTTACTAATCTTGCAATATACATAGCTGTGGCTTCTCCTTCAATAGTAGGATTTGTAGCCATTATTATTTCTTTTACATCTTGATTACCAAGCCTTTGTATAAGCTCTTTTATTTTTAACATATCTGGTCCAATACCATCCATTGGAGAAATAACTCCATTTAATACATGATATTGTCCTTTAAATTCTCTTATTCTCTCCATAGCTGCAACATCTCTTGGATCTTCTACCACACATATAGTACTAGAGTCCCTATTCTTATTTGAGCACATACTACATGGGTCTGTATCTGTTATATTGCAACAAATTGAACAATACTTTATCTCTCTTTTTGCGTCTATAATTGCCTTAGATAAAGCCTCCACATCATTAGTATTCATATTAATAATATGAAAAGCCAACCTTTGAGCAGTCTTTCTTCCAACTCCTGGAAGCTTTGAAAATTCTTCTATTAGTCTCGTTATTGGACCTGTATAAACTTGCATAAATATCACCTACTAGAATAACCCTGGTATATTCATACCTCCAGTTACCTTACTCATTTGATTTGCTTGTATATCATCAATATTTCTCAATGCTTGATTTACTGCACTTAAAACTAAATCCTGTAACATTTCTATATCGTCTGGATCAACAACTTCTGGTTTAATAGTTATATCTAAAACTTCTTTTTTACCATTAACTTTTACAGTAACTGCTCCTCCACCAACTGAAGCTTCTACTTCTTTATTTTCTAACTCTTGTTGAGCTTTTTGCATATTTTCTTGCATCTTTTGAGCCTGCTTTAATAAGTTATTCATATTTCCACCACCAGGCATCATTCCGCCTCCAAAACCTTTTTTAGCCATAAACACTATTCCTCCTAAACTTATTTTCATTTTATTATTATATCATAATAGTATTTTATTATTTACTTTCATTTTCATCAATACTATCTTTTATTTCTAGTATTTCTTCGTTTACTATGTTCTTTAGTATCTCTTCACCAATGTCTTTTTTTTCTTTAACTTCAAGATTTATATCTTTGACTTCTGATGACAATACTATTTTTACACTAAAGCTTCTATTTAAAACTTCTCTTATAGTCTTCTCTAGATAATCTATTGTATCTGGGGAGCTTAATCTAGTTTTTGCAAAATCAAATTTATCATCAAATATTACATATAACATGTTAGAATATACATTAAAACTTTTTACCTCACTTAAAAGAGCGTATATTGGCATTTTTTTATCTTTTTTAATTTGTTTAAGTATATTTTTCCATGATGATTCTATAAGTAGAACGTCTTCATTCTTTACCTCTTCATAAACGATGCTTTCTTTTTTTGAATTTATTTCTCTATTATCCTCATATTCATTTTCTTTACCACTATCATTATTTGTAATTTTAAAGCTACCCATTTCAATCATTTTTTCCAAATTCTCAACCCTTTTAATAAGAGCTTCTTTACTTTCATCAAACATTGGCTGAGCAATCTTCATTATAGTTATTTCTACTAAGACTCTTGGATTTGAAGATGATTTTATATCATCTTGAGTTGTTGACAGTATATTTAAAATTCTTATTAAATCATTTATATCTATGTCCTCAGACTGAGATTTAAGTTGCTCTATAGTTTCTTCTGGTAATGAGATTATTTCATCTAGTTCTGATGATACTTTGCAAACCATTAAATTTCTAAAATGGTCTATTAAATCATTTGTAAGGTTTCTTATATCTTTCCCCCATAAAACAAATTCATTTAATATTTCAAGAGATTTTTTAGTATCTTGCGCTACAATACATTGAGACAATTCAAATAATTGTTCTATATTCACGCTTCCCATCAACTCAACAACATCTTTATAATCTACTTTATTCTCTCCAAATGATATACACTGGTCTAATATGCTAAGAGCATCTCTAAGTGCTCCTTGAGAATTTCTAGATATCAGATTAAGAGCTTTGTCATCTATGTCAATTCCTTCATCTTCACAAATTTTTTTCATCCTAAGAGTCATATCTTTAACAGTAACTCTTTTAAAATCATATCTTTGGCAACGTGATAAAATAGTTGCAGGTATCTTATGAGGTTCAGTAGTAGCTAATATAAAGATTACATATGAGGGAGGTTCTTCTAATGTCTTTAACAATGCATTAAAAGCTCCTTGAGACAACATATGAACCTCATCTATTATATATACTTTATATTTAGCATTAGCTGGAGAATATTTTACACTTTCTCTAAGTTCTCTTATATCATCTACACTATTATTTGATGCTGCATCTATTTCTACAACATCCATTGTATTATCTTTTAATATTGATTCACATATTTCACACTCATTACAAGGTTCTTCATTTAATTTATTTAAACAATTTACTGCTCTTGAAAAAATTTTTGCAGTAGATGTCTTCCCAGTACCTCTTGTACCACAAAACAAATAGGCATGTCCTATATTATCATTGTATATTTGATTTTTTAAAGTCTTAATAATATGTTCTTGACCAACAACATCATCAAATCTTTGTGGTCTATATGCTCTATATAATGCTTTATGCATCTTTTTACCTCTCTTTAGTAAAATTAATAAAAAAATCCCTCATTATCTAAGGGATTAGTCTTTTATATATTAAATGCTGTACACCATCTATCGACTTAATTCCATAGGCGTTACCAAAACAGTTAGCTCAACTTAGGCACCCCCGCGGCACACAAAAGTGATCACTTACCGCTGCTTCCTTCCGGATCTGACGGGGTTCATGAGCTTTCATTGCGCAGGACCTAAGCATCAACACCACTTATTCAGGGCGGCCCTACAAAAAATAAGCCTTTAGATGGAATTCAATCCTGCTATAGCGGATTGCAGGTTACAGGGCACCGCTACCTCCCCATCTAGTACAGCAAAATTACAACCATATTTAATTACTTTTATTTATTGTTTCTGGCGGAGAGAGTGGGATTTGAACCCACGATACAGTTTTACCCATATACTCGCTTTCCAGGCGAGCGCCTTCGACCACTCGACCATCTCTCCTTAATCTCTTTTTCTTAATGCCTTAAAAAATTCTTGCAATATGATCGAGCATTCTTCTTGCAAAACATCAAAAGCCACTTTTACATTATTATTTTCAAAATAATCTAATTTAAACTCATGCTGTTTCTCTATATATGAATTTTTTATATGTCTTGTCCCTATTATAAGCTTTTTTATTCTAGAATTAACTATTGCACCACTACACATTATGCAAGGCTCTAGTGTAACATATAAATCACAATCTGTCAATCTCCACCCACCTAATTTTTCTGATGCTTGCTTTATCGCTAAAATTTCTGCATGAGCTGTAGAATCTTTCAATGTTTCTGTAAGGTTATGAGCCCTTGCTATTATTTGATTATCTTTAACTATAACAGCACCTATTGGTGTTTCTCTCTTATTATATGCTTTATATGCTTCTTTTAATGCTTCTTTCATATAAAATGAACTTTCCATAATTCCTCCCAAAACTTATAACAAACTTATCTTATCATAATTCATTTTATAATTCAACTTAATTTTATTTTGTTTATTTAATATATTGCTATGCATAGCTACATTTAATTTAAATTAACCTAAAAAAAATTTTCAGAGTCTAATTAAATGTTGATTTATGAAAATATTTAGCTTTTTATGATGAATATTCTATTATATATATTAACATAAAAAAGTTATGAAATTATTAAATCTCATAACTTTTTTTAATTTACTATTTACTTATAGTATATTTTTAATCTTAAAATATATTATCACTTATATAATATTAATACATAATTATTTTATAACATCAACACCCATATAAGGTCTTAATTCTTCTGGAACCATTACAGAGCCATCTGCTTGTTGATAATTTTCTAATATAGCAGCTAAGCATCTTCCTATAGCTAATCCAGAACCATTTAATGTATGAACATATTCTGCTTTTGATTTTTTATCCCTTTTAAATCTTATTCCCGCTCTTCTTGCTTGAAAATCTTCAAAGTTTGAACAAGAAGATATTTCTACATATCTATTATAACTTGGCATCCAAACTTCTAAATCGTATTTAAAAGCAGCTGTAAACCCTAAGTCTCCTGTACATATTCTTACAACTCTATATGGAAGACCTAACATTTGTAACATAGTTTCAGCATCATGAGTTAATGATTCTAATTCCTTATAAGAATCCTCTGGTTTAACAAATTTAACTAATTCAACTTTATTGAATTGATGTTGTCTAACTAAACCTCTTGTATCTCTTCCTGCTGAACCAGCTTCAGATCTAAAGCAAGGAGTATATGCACAATATTTTATTGGAAGTTCTGCAACATCTAATATTTCATTAGCATGTATATTTGTCACAGGTACTTCAGCTGTTGGTATTAAGAAATACTCTAGCCCTTCTATTTTAAACATATCTTCCTCAAATTTAGGAAGTTGACCAGTGCCTATAAAACTATTTCTATTAGCCATAAATGGAGGTAAAACTTCTGTATATCCATGTTTAGCTGTGTGAGTATTTAAGAAGAAATTCATTAAAGATCTTTCTAATCTAGCACCTAGTCCTCTATATAAAGTAAATCTTGAACCAGTTATTTTTCCAGCTGTTTCAAAGTCTAGTATGCCTAAACCAGTTCCTATATCCCAGTGAGCTTTATGTTCAAAATCAAATTTTGTAGGTTCTCCCCAAGTTCTTACTTGAACATTGTCTTCATCTGTTTCACCTTGTGGCACATCTGGATGAGGTACATTTGGAATTCTCATCAATGCATATTCCATTTTTGCTTCAACTTCTTTTACTTTCTCATCAATACCTTTTATCTTGTCTGATAATTCTTTTAATCTTGCTTTTTCCTCTTCTACATCTTTTCCTTCTTTTATTAATTGTGGTATCTTTTTAGAGTTTACATTTAATTCATTTTTCATAACTTCAACTTCTTGAAGTATCTCTCTTCTTTTATTATCTAATTCCACTACAGCATCAAGGTCGAATTCTTTTTCGCCTCTTATTTCCATAGCTTTTTTAATATCATCTAAGTTTTCTCTTATTCTTTTAATATCTAACATATTAATTCCTCCTAATAATTTTTATAATATAAATTAATAATTCCAATTTAAATTAAAATATTTTTAACTTCAAATTCTTAGTTTAAACAAATTTGGAAAATAAAAAAAGACCTCCGTTTACCCTATAAAAGGGACGAAAATCTTTTATCCGCGTTGCCACCCTAATTGATTATACCCATATGTATAATCCTCTCAGACCTGTAACGTAGGTAAACGTCTAGCTTTAACTAGAAGCTCTAGAGTAGATTCAAAAACCATTGTAATGAGTTCTCACCATCCACTCATTCTCTGAATACAACCTGTTTTTTACTATTTTCTTTCAATGCTTTTAACTAATTGTTTTATTTGATAATCATTATATTATATATATTAACATCTTTCAATACTATTATTCAATTTTTTTTTAGAATTTTCTTTAATTTATTATCTTAAGTTTGATTTTTTTGTTTAATTAAAATATTATCTTTTATCCAAAGAATTTAAATTACTTGTGTTACTAAACAATAATGAAGCAGGAATAAATGGAACTTCTATTTTATTTTCATCAAATTTTTTCTTAACTTTTTCCATTACATCAAAATATACATCCCAGTAATCATCAGTTTTAACCCAAGGTCTGGCAACTATTTGCATAGTATTATTACCTATAGAGTTTAAACCTATGATTGGCTTTGGGTCATCTAGTATCCTTTTTTCATTTGTAAAAATTTCATTTAATATAGATTTAACCATATCTATATCGCTATCATAAGAAATATTATACGAAAAATCTATCCTTCTTTTATTTTGATGTGTGTAATTAATTATATTATTACTTGTCAATTGAAAATTTGGTATTATTATAGTTTTATTATCTGGAGTTTTAAGAACAGTACTAAATATTTGTATATCAGAAACTGTACCTTCTACACCTGACCCTTGAATATAATCACCTATATTGAATGGCTTAAAAAACAAAATAATCATGCCTGAGCCTAGATTTGATAATATTTCTTTAAATGCTAATCCTATACTAAATCCAGCCGCTCCTAAGACCGCTACAACTGACGTAGTTTGTATTCCTATAATCCCTAAACTTATCAATGATATGATGGATAGCATTGATATATATATACCATATACAATAAAATTATTTACACCTTTACTCATTCCATATTTAATTAGAAACTTAGAAACCATCTTTCTTACTATCTTAGCTATATAAATACCTATTATAAATATTGTTATTGCATATATAATATTTGGTATATTATCACTGAAATTATTAAGCATATTTTCTAAAGTTCTCTTCGTTATATTACTATTTGTTGAAGTAGTCTTAGCCAATGACAAAAAATTCATTTAACTCCTCCTTATGATAATACTCCACTGTCATCTAATTTTTTTATTATATCTTCAATAGTCTTTTCTTTGAGTGCTTCAATTGTATGAATATGACTACATTCTGTTAAGACTGATAATTGTTTAAACTCATTTGTTTCAACTTTTCTCATAAAATCATCTATATCCATTTTAGAATAAATATTAAGTTCTGCAGTTATTTGACCATATGTTGGATGATTTACAATAACATCTTTTACAATTCCACCTAAATCTACAATAATTCTTAGTTCTTCATAAATTTCTTGGGAATTTTTATGATTTTTACATTTTATTTGTCTGGAAAAGTATGGTTGATTATATATTATATATCCTTGAGGTGTAGCTATTATTTCAAAGCCTTTAGCCCTTATAAGCGCTATATCTTGTACTATTACTTGTCTGCTTACATTTAATAGCTCCGCTAGCACTCCACCTTTTACAGGATGCTTAGATTCCTTTAAAATATCTATTAATTTGTTTCTTCTTTCATTAGAATTCATATTACACCTTCTTTCTAAATCAAAACTTTTTGTCTATATTATATAATTTTATATTTTATCTTAGTATAAATCAATACAGAGTTTATATTCTGTTTAATTTTAGATTTTATGTTTTATGGCAAACAATAAAAAAAGATTACGTGGCTACGTCCTACTCTCCCAGGCAGTTTCCCACCAAGTACCATCAGCGCTAGAGAGCTTAAC
>NZ_JAGWDG010000032.1:0-16175 GCF_020658095.1 Clostridioides sp. ZZV14-6009 | reverse complement strand
ACTTAAAAGCTTTCATCTGTATCATTTCTTCACCTCCTTTTAATTTATATTACAGGCTTACATCTCCACCCTACTTACGTTGAGGATGGAGTATTTCGCCTATCTTTGATAAAAAAGCTTTATTTTATCTCTCATTACATATAAATCTCGTTTCATAAATCTCACCACCTTCATATAAATAATATTATAAATTAAATAGCTATCTTTCTATTCTGATACAAAATTATTAATTTCGCTTTGCAATTTATTTAAAAACTTTTTAGTTGCCTTAGAAAAAACCTGATACTTTTTCCAGACAATATTTAAGTGTGCTTCTAATCTCGGTTCTAAAGGTCTAAAACAAAGATTGCTATTACCTGTTGTATTGATTAGCTTATCCAAGCAAAGAGCATATCCAGCCCCTTCATCTACCATAAGAGAAGCATTGTAGACAAGATTATAAGTTGCCACTATATTAAATGTTTGAAAATCTTGCCCAGACCAACCAGAAATTACATTTTGAACCAATGTTTGACGTGAAGTTAATATAGGAATTCCCTTCAAATCTTCTGCACATATCATTTTCTTTTGAGCAAGTTCACAATCTTTTTTCATAAGTAACCCCCATACATCATTAACAGGAAGTTTGATATAATCATACTTTTCCATGTTGGCAGGTTCGATTAAAATTCCAAAGTCTAAAAGTCCTTTATCTAGTCTTTCCGTTACATCATCAGCATTTCCACTAAATAGATGATAGCGTATATTAGGGTATTCTTTCTGCAATTCTTTCACAGTTTTTGCAATAAAACGCATAGCATCTGTTTCTCCCCCACCAATATAAACATTTCCTCGTATGTCATCATAATCATTGTTAAAATCTGAAGTAGTTTTATCTGCTAAATCAATTATTTCCTGTGCACGTTTACGTAAAAATAAGCCATCCTCTGTAAGTGTGATTTTTCTGTTGCCACGCAAAAACAACTTTTTCCCAAGTTCATCCTCAAGTTCCATAAGTTGTTTTGAAAGTGTAGGTTGTGTCACATTAAGTGATTGAGCTGCACTTGTAATACTTTCCTCTTTTGCAACTGCCAAAAAATATCTCAATACTCTAAGTTCCATTTGTATATCCCTCCTATTTATAGTGTAGTTTCCTCTAGTATTCCTGTCAACTATGGGAAGGTATTCTTTATAAGTATTTGCTATTATATTATTTCGTTAATATAATAAACATATAGAAACTATGATATAAATTTTAATAAGAACAATAACATGAAAAGGACATAAAAAGGAGGAAAAAATATGAATTTTAATATGTATATACCAACTCGTTTTATCTTTGGAAATGGACGTTTAGATGAATTACATCAACAAAAACTACCTGGAGAAAAAGCCTTGCTTGTTGTTTCAAGTGGAAAATCAAATAAAGAAAATGGTGCACTTGCCCGAACAGAAGAGCAGTTAAAAATGGCAGGAGTAGAGTTTGTGTTATTCAGTGAAATAGACGCAAATCCTAATAAAAATTCTGTCATGAACGGGGCTTCCTGTGCTCGTGAAACAGAATGTGATTTTATTATTGCCTTAGGTGGTGGAAGTGTCATGGACGCTTCAAAAGCAATTGCAATGATGGTAACAAATGATGGTGACTTATGGGATTATGTAAATGGAGGTACTGGAAAAGCACAACCATTACAAAATGAACCACTACCAGTTGTTTGTATTACAACCACTGCTGGAACAGGTAGTGAAGCTGACCAATGGGGAGTTGTTACAAATGAAGAAACCCATGAGAAAATTGGTGTTGGTGGTTATGACTCTTTATTCCCTGTTTTGTCTATAATTGACCCAGAATTGATGAAATCTGTACCACCTGAATTTACTGCTTATCAAGGATTTGATACCTTATTCCATGCTGTGGAAAGCTATATATCTTCTTTTTCCAGTGTTATGAGCGATATGTATGCTTTAACTGCTATCGAAAATGTAGGCAACTATCTTGCACATGCAGTAAAAAATGGTAGTGATATGAAAGCAAGAGAACACATGGCTTTTGCAAATACGATTGCAGGAATTGTCATGACAATCAGTGTCACTACAGCACAGCATTCTTTAGAACAGGCTATGTCTGGTTATTACCCAAGACTTCCTCATGGTGCAGGTTTGATTATGATTTCTAAAGCTTTCTTTGGATTTTTTATAGAGAAACATGCTTGTGATGAACGCTTTGTACGCATGGCACAGGCATTGGGAATGAAGGATGTTAACAAAGCAGAAGATTTTATTACAGCTCTTAGCAAATTACAAGAAGCTTGTGGCGTTGCAGATTTAAAAATGTCCGATTATGGAATTACACCAGGAGATTTTAATCTAATAGCAAAAAGTGCACGAGAAACAATGGGTGGTTTATTTACAGCAAATCCTTGTGAAATGACACATGAGGATTGTGTAGAAGTATTGAAAAAATCTTACAGTTAATCAGAAAGGATGTGTGAAATGAACTTGAACTTAAATACATTTTTAAGACACGTTAATCAAGGACTTACTGTTGTTGGGGGCTCAGAGTTACATAAATTTATGAGTGAACTCAGCAATGAAGCCATGAAAATTACCTCTAAATTAAACAATCATTATCATGAGCCAGAAGAAATTAGAACATTGTTTTCAGAGTTAATAGGAAAACATGTAGATGAAACATTCAACATGTTCCCTCCATTTTATACTGACTGTGGAAAAAATATAACAATAGGTAGAAATGTTTTTATAAATTCAGGATGTCGATTTCAAGACCAAGGTGGTATTACTATTGGAGACAATTCGTTAATTGGTCATAATGCAGTATTGGCAACTTTAAATCATGATTTTGCACCAAGCAAACGAAGTACTATGCACCCAAAACCTATTAAAATAGGGAAAAGTGTCTGGGTCGGTGCTAATGTCACAATAACTCCTGGTGTAGAAGTGGGAGATGGAGCAATCATAGCAGCTGGAGCTGTTGTAACAAAAGATGTGTCACCTAATACGTTGGTGGGAGGTGTCCCGGCAAAGTTTATAAAAAAAATTAAGGAGGAATAAATAAATGAACAAAAAAGTCTTAATTATATCTACAAGTTTTCGCAGAGATGGAAATTCTGAAATATTAGCAGATATGTTTTTAAAAGGGGTAAAAGATATATTAAGTAAAGCATATCAAATGGGAAAGGCAGTATAAGCCTATGAAAAAGATTATAAGCCTTATGTTAACTGCACTTTATAGCTTTGCATTGTTAGGTTGTACAAATATTCCAGCCTCACAACAAACAATTAAGCAAGAATCTAAAAATAATACTTTAACTGCAACTCCTATTTCTTATAAAGAAAAAGAAGTGATAACATCAACTAAAAATAACATGATAACTGCCAATCTTAAAATTGGAGATAAAGACTTTGTATTGAAACTTTATAATAATGCCTCTGTACAAACACTACTAGAAAAAATGCCACTTACACTAGATATGAAAGATTTAAATAAAAACGAAAAATATAATTACTTTACAAAAGATTTGCCATCAAGTTCAGAATCTGTAAAAAATATTAAGACTGGTGATTTTATGCTATACGGCTCTGATTGTTTGGTACTATTTTATAAAGATTTTCAAACCTCATATAACTACACTAAGCTGGGGTACATTGAAGATACCAGTAAACTTGATGAAATATTAGGAAATGGAAACATACAAATAGTGCTTAGTATTATTAACTAAAACAATAGTGTCATTATGTCAAATACATCTACCATGATGACACTATTGAACCGAATTTTCTCTAACTTACAATCTTATTTTTTCCATTATTTTTAGCTATGTAAAGCTTTGTATCCGCTCCCTTTACTAGCTTCTCAATAGTCATATTTTCAACGTACTCCTCTACACCACCACTGACTGTAATTTTGTTTACTAAATCAAATAATTTTTTATCACTAGAAACATGTATGCGAATACGCTCTGCTACCTCAATTGCTTTAGATTTAGTAAAGCTAGTCATTACAACTATAAACTCTTCTCCTCCGTATCTTGAAACAATCCCATCATTTCCAACCTCTTCAATTAAAATCTCACTAAATCGAATTAATACATTATTTCCACATAGATGACCATATTTATCATTTATTTTTTTAAAATCATCTATATCAAACAATACAATGGACATAACTCTTTCTTGCAGTGGCTTTTTTAATATATTGGACATATATTGTATTAAATATCTTCTATTATACAAATTTGTCAAATCATCTATAATTGCCTGCCTTTCAAGTCTTTGGTTCAATTTATATACTTTATCACGCTCATGAGAATACTCTTGTAAAACCACAATCATTACTATACATAAAAACAATGAAACTATAATAAAACTACTTATCGTATCTGATGCACGAGATTCGCCTATAGATACAATTAAGTTTGGGTAATTAAATGCCAAAAATATAGATATACAATACACAAATATAGATACAAATATCATAACTATTCTCTTAAGACCATCAAGAGTCAATGATATAACACATATTCCCAACAAGAAATAAAGCATCATACCACTATCCACTCCACCACTTATAAAAAAGAGTACTGGAAATAAGAATATATTAAGCCCTATATTAATTACTAGACACCCTCTATCAATATCTTGTGTTTTAAGAGAATAGATTGCCAATATGGACATGATACAAAAGCAAGAAAAACTTCCCCATATAGATATACTAGGAAGGCTACTAAAAAGAGCTGCAACAAAAGCTAAAAATGAACAAATAACTCCAGCAAAACAAAAAAGATAAAAAAGCCTTTCTTGTAAGTTTAATTTTTTATTTAAATACGTCTCCATGTATTTTTTAATAGACTGTTGTATAGATGACAAATATTTATCTCCTTCTTTATTAAGATATTTTAATTTAATTATATTATAATATTATATCATATAATAAGTATGTTTAAATAATAGCTTACATATCCAATATATGGAATTAAATTTATCTAATAAGTATATATGATAATAAAAGTATGTAGAAAAATATTAAAAATAAAACTTATAAAAAATAACAGACAATTACATGTATAAAATAACAAAGCAAAGCACTCATATTATGTTAAAGTGCCTTGCTTTATTTATATATTATATAAAAATTTATAACCTATAATTTCTATTCCAACTCAAATGCCCCTGTATAAAGACTATAATAAACTCCTTTTTTATTTATTAACTCATCATGAGTACCTCTCTCTATTATACGTCCCTGTTCAAGAACTATAATTGCATCTGAGTTTCTAACAGTAGACAATCTATGTGCTATTACAAAAACAGTTCTACCCTTCATAAGATTATCCATACCTTTCTGTACCAGTGTTTCTGTACGTGTATCAATAGAAGATGTAGCTTCATCAAGAATCATTACTGGTGGATTTGCAACTGCTGCACGGGCAATCGAGATTAATTGTCGTTGACCTTGTGAAAGACTGGCACCATTTTGTGTCAATATAGTCTGATATCCATTTGGCAATCTAGTAATAAAGTCATGTGCATTTGACAATTTAGCAGCCTCAATACATTCATTATCTGTAGAATCCATTTTACCATATCGGATATTATCCATAATTGTTCCTGTAAATAAGTTGACATCTTGCAATACAATTCCCAAGGAATTACGTAAATCTGTCTTTTTAATTTTGTTGATATTGATACCATCATATCTAATTTTTCCATCTGCTAAATCATAAAAACGGTTAATCAAGTTTGTTATGGTAGTTTTTCCAGCTCCAGTCGCACCGACAAATGCTACTTTTTCTCCTGCTGTTGCTTCCAAAACTATGTTGTGTAATACTAATTTCTTTTCTGTATATCCAAAATCCACATCAAAGAACTGAATATCACCTTTTAAAGGAGTATATGTTATTGTACCATCATGATGAGGATGTTTCCATGCCCATATTCCTGTATTATCAGTTGTTTCGATTACTTCCCCATTATTGAATCTAGCATGTACTAATGTAACATATCCATTATCTTGCTCAGGCTCTTCGTCAATCAATTCAAATATACGTTCTGCTCCTGCCAACGCCATAGCCATCATACTAATTTGCTGTGCAATTTGTGAGACAGGCATACAAAATGTTTTCGACAAACTCAAGAAAGAGACAATCATTCCAACTGTAATAGAGCCTACACTATACAATGCCATAAGTCCTCCAAAAAGAGCAATTAACACATATTGCAGATTTCCAAGTTGCATAATAGTTGGCATAAGTATATTACCATATTTATTTGCTTGTGTAGAATCTAAACATAAATCTTTATTCTTTTTATCAAATTGTTGTTTTGCATCTTCTTCATGGCAGAATACCTTAATGACTTTTTGACCATTTATCATTTCTTCAATATATCCTGTAATATTTCCTAATGTCTCTTGTTGCTTTATGAAATACTTTGCACTTGCACCACCAATTTGTTTAGTAACTATGCTCATGATGACTGTAACTACTAAAACTAAAAGCGTCAAAGGTACATTACTTATAAGCATAGAAATCAATATAACAACTACTGTAATAATAGCCGAAATAAATTGTGGTAATGCCTGTGAAATAAACTGACGCAATGTGTCTGTATCATTGGTATAATGGCTCATAATATCTCCATGTGTATGAGTATCAAAATAACAAATAGGAAGTTTTTGCATATGTACAAACATGTCATCTCTAATTTCTTTCAAAGTTCCTTGAGAAATCTTTACCATAATTCGATTATAGAGGAATGTTGCGACAACACCTAAGATATAAATACATGCCATTAAAATAATTGTATATAATAAGCCACTAAAAGATGGATTATCTTCAAGCAAAAGTGGAGTTATATAATCATCAATCAATGTTTGCAAAAACAAAGAACTTATGACAATAGTACAAGAGCTAAAAAGAATACATACGACAACTGTGCTAAACAAAAGTTTATGTCGCCCTACAATATAAGATAACAGTCGTTTCCATACGCTAAATACCTTTGTTTCCATTACTTGTCATCTCCCTTCGTTTGTGAATCATAGATTTCCCTATATATTACATTTGTTTTTAGCAATTCCTCATGTGTACCATACCCATTGATTTTACTGCCTTCCATAACGATAATATAATCAGCATCTTCCACTGAAGAAATACGCTGTGCAATAATAATTTTTGTAGTGTCTGGTATTTCTTCACTGAATGACTTTCTAATCATTGAATCAGTTTTTGTATCTACTGCACTTGTAGAATCATCAAGTATTAAAATTTTTGGTTTTTTTAGCAAGGCTCTTGCAATACATAGTCTTTGCTTTTGACCACCAGAAACATTTGTCCCTCCCTGTTCAATATATGTGTCGTATTTATCTGGAAATGTTTCAATAAAAGAATTTGCCTGTGCCAATTTACAAGCATGTATCATTTCTTCTTCACTAGCATATTTATTTCCCCAAAGTAGATTTTCTTTAATTGTTCCAGAAAATAGCTCATTTTTTTGAAGAACCATTGCTACTTCATTACGAAGTGTAAATAAATCATAGTCTTTTACATTTACGCCTCCTATTGTAATTTTTCCCTCTGTCACATCATAAAGACGTGGTATTAATTGAACTAGTGAACTCTTTCCACTTCCAGTCCCACCTATAATCCCCAATGTTGAACCAGTTTCTATATGAAATGAAATATTTTTTAGACATTCTTTTTCTTTATCATCTACATAACTGAAACATACATTATCAAAACTTATTTCTCCATTTTCCATATGATATACAGGAGTATCACCGTTTTTTAATGAACTTTCTTCATCTACTATTTCTATAATTCGTTCACAGGAAGCTCTTGCCATATTAATCATAACCATAACCATAGATAACATCATAAGACAATTAAGAATATTCATGGCATATGTAATTAAGCTGGAAAGTTCTCCTGTAGTCATTGTAGTTGCATTGCTTGAAACTATCATTTTTGAACCAAACCAACAAAGTAGTAGTGTACAGCAATACATAGAAAACTGCATTAATGGCATATTATAAGCAACAATTCCTTCAGCCTTTCCAAATGTCTTGTATATTTTCTCTGAAACATGTTTAAATTTCTTGACTTCAAATTTTTCTCTTACAAAAGATTTAACTACTCGTATACCTGTGAGATTCTCTTGCACAACTCCATTTAAGTCATCATAAATATTAAACACTCTTTCAAAATATGGATGGGAACGACTTACAATTAAATATAAACCAACTCCAAGAATTGGGATTGCAATTAAAAATATAAAGGATAAACTCGCATTAACCATAAATGCAGCAATCAATGAAAATACAAGCATAAGTGGAGCACGTACAGCCACACGAATAATCATCATATAAGCATTTTGGACATTTGTTACATCTGTGGTTAATCTTGTTACAATACTGGAAGTTGAAAACTTATCAATATTAGCAAAAGAATAGCCTTGTATTTTGTAATACATATCCTTCCTTAAATTTTGTGCAAACCCAGCAGATGCAGTAGCACAAAAACTTCCAGACAGTATTCCAAAACATAATCCTAAAAATACACAAACAATCAAAATGGTACCAAGTTGCACTAGGGTCTGTGTATTGTTTCCACTGATTCCTACATCAATCATTTCTGCCATAATCATAGGAATTAAAATTTCCATTAAGACTTCTAATACAACAAATACTGATGTTAGTATGGAAGCTTTTTTATACTCTTTAATGGAACAAGCTAATTTTTTAATCATATTCTATCTCCTTTTCTAACTAATTTTTAAGATGTTGATTTACTCTAAGTTTTATCAGACAACTTTAATTATCTATAATTTTCTTACCTAACTTTTATTTATTCTGTATAGAAATGAATATACTCAGATGCCTAATATTTAAAATTTTATCATTATCTGTGTTGAATGAGAATTTCAAAAACCTTAATAACATTAGATAAAATCTAATATTATATTGAAATTATCTCATCTTACAATTATACTTTTGATATGGAAAGAAGGTGCTTTATGAATACTCAACAATTAGAATGTTTCGTATGTGTTGCTGACAAGTTAAATTTCACAAAAGCAGCAGAAGAACTTTTTTTATCTACTCCTACAGTTACTCACCATATCAAAAATCTAGAAGAAGAATTAGGAGCGAAATTATTTATACGAAATTCAAAAATGGTTCGATTGACAGAAATGGGAAATATGTTTTACAGTGATGCCAAAGACATACTCAACAAAATAGAGGTATCACATAAAAGGATAGCAAAAGCTACTTCTCAGAATACTTCTTTTTTGCGTATTGGATGTTCTAGTCATGCTGAACTCAATAAATTACAAGGTATATTGTCAGACTTACGAATTGCCTTTCCACAGGTGTACCCTTTAATATTTATGGAGGATTATTTTAAGCTTAAAAATTTATTCAATAATAAACATTTAGACATTATGCTTTCAACAAAAGAAATGATTAGAGATATGAAAGAATGCACTTTTAAGAAATTAAAGAATACTAAAAATTATGCTATTATGTCCTCACAATCTATCCTTGCTGAAAAAGATAGTCTGACTTTTGATGATTTAAAGACAAATTGCTTAATTATATTAAATCCTAAGTTTATACCATTTCAACATGGAAACATATTGCAGGAAAAAATAGCATTACATTCTCAAAACCATTTTAATATTGTATGTGAAAATGACCAAGCAAGTATACTTCTTGCAAATTGTGGATATGGTATAGCAATATTACCTGAACATTGCATACCAACAGAAAGTGATGGTTTTATTATTCGTCCAATCATTGAAGAAGCTATCATCGAGTATGGTATTGCATATCAAAAAAATGTAAAGGAAAAATACATTCGATTCTTTATAGATAATTTTACTTGTTTGTAAATAAAAATAAGAAAGAAGAACCTCAAATATAAAGGTTCTTCTCTTTTATTTCAATATACTATTCTTTAGTATTTTAACTATATCAAGACATATGTTTATATAAACATATTTTTACTAATAAATCTAATATTACAATGTACCTAATTGTATAATCATGGTATAAATTTACTTTATTTTTATTGATTTACTACTTTATTAGTTTACTTATGTATCAATTCATCTTTATTACTCTACTTCATTTTTATTGCCTTACTATATTTATTGATAATATTCCATGTACCATTTTCTTTTCTTAATTCGAGGCTTATTTTTGAATAATAATCTCCATTTTCACTAGATTGTGTCACTATAACTTTATTTCCAGACTTATTCTTATAGCTACGTTCTTTTATCTTATTTTTTGTATGCCCAACTACAATAGCATCTATTCCATCTACTGTAGTAGCAAGTTTTTTTATCTCGCTACTTGGATTTTTTAAATTTATATTATTACTATCTGAATGTACAACTGTAACAATTACATCTGGATTTTCTTTTTGCATAACCTTTACCCACTCATTTGCATCCTTAACTAAGTCATTGGTATATAATCTATTTGTTTTTTCAGAATTTTTTTCTGAACTTGAATCATTGATATTTTTTTCATCTTTATCTATAGTAAGCCCCAATATTCCAACCTTTATGTCGCCTTCTTTAGTTTCAACTTTATGCATTATATAAGGTTTTACATAATTTTCTCCAGACTCATCGTATATATTAGCTGATAAAACAGGAATTTTCATTTCCTCAAAATTTTCTATAATAGAATCCAATGTAGACTTTTTTTCTTCAAAATCATTTTTTTCAGATATAAGTTCATGACTACCAAGTACTACAGCATCATAACCTAGATAAACAATAGGCCATTCGTTTATTCTTTTATGAATACCTTTTTTTGTATTATACTGCCATTCTTTAGACCATCTAGTCATTTCTTTTGTATCTGCATCAAAGAAGTCTCCAGTATCAATAAAGATTGGCTGTACAGCTCTATATCTTTCATTAAATAAACTAACTGCCATTTCATCTGAAAAATTTGAATGTAAACCAGATGTTGTAATTATATTTACTTCTTTTCCAAATACCTTTAATTCACTGTGCTTATCTTTTATAAACCACTTATCATTCTTCTTACCCAACTTAAAGTTAATCTTTGATACACTATCGCCATGAGCTCCAGGCTGTGTCACTACCACTTCTTCACCAGATTTATTTTTAAATGTATGTTGCTCTATCTTTTCATGCGTATGACCAGCTACAATAGCATCTATTCCCTCTACAGTTGTTGCCAGCTCCTTTATTCTATTTCCTGGGTTTTTAGGATTTTTAGGCTCTTCACCTGAATGTACAATGGCAACGATTATATCTGGACTTTCTTTTTCCATGACCTTTACACACTTTTTAGCATCTTCCACCAAATCATTTGCATATAATTTACCTTTATATTGTGCTTGTTCTTCAAGTGCTCTAGCTTTTTTATCTTGCTCAAAGCTTTTAAATCTTGAACGTTCTCCTACTTCTTTTATAGTAAGCCCTAGTATTCCTACCTTTACATTCCCTTTTTCTGTTTTGACATCTTTCATTATGTATGGTTTTACATAGTTTTTTCCAGATTGTTCATATATATTTGCAGACACCAATGGTATGTTATTATTTCTAAAATCAGAAACTAACCTATCAAGACCTTGCTTATCATTAGAAACGAACTCATGATTTCCAAATGTAACTGCATCATATTTTAATTTTGCCATTTCTTTAGCTATAGGAACTTCTCCTTCACGTGGCTCAGCTATTTTTTTAAACTCTGGCATACCATCATTAAATCGTACTAGTTTTTGACCAGTAGACCATCCATTCATATCAATACTTTGTATGTCAAAAAAATCGCCTGCATCAACCATTAGCAAGTTTTCATCGTATTTTCTCTCTTCTTTCACATAAGAAACTAGGTTTTCTGGGACTATTGAATGTAAGTCACTTGTCCCAAGTACATTGATTTCTATATCTTTAGTGCTTTCACATCCCACTAATAATATTATTAGAACTATTATTGATGTAACTATAATAAATTTTATTTTCATAAAAGCTTCCCCCTTGATTTTTTTGATGATAATAAAATTTACTCTTATACCTTATCTTTACTATCTAAGTTTGTTACTGTTTATTATACGAAAAAAACTATATGTAAATTCCTTTTTAAATAAATCTACATATAGTTCTTTATATTTTTTAGTTGCAAAACAATACTTACTCTAATATACTCAAATCTTCAAGTAAGTTTAATATAGTATACTCACAATATTTTAATATATGGAATATGGAAATAGTCTTATATATTCATCTTATCTATCATACTAATATTAAATACCTTATATTATTTATAAACTTTATATATTATCTATAAACTTTATAAAGTTACTCAACCTCAATTGTTTTACTAAATTTATCATTAATAACCCATGAACCCTTTTCTTTTTTCACTTTAAAAGTAATTTTAGAATAATATTTACCATGTTCACCTGGTTGTGTCACTATAACTTTACCTCCAGACTTATTTTTATAGTCATGTTCATCTATCTTTTCATGAGTATGACTAGCAACAATAGCATCAATCCCATCTACTGTAGTTGCTAATTCTTTTACTCTATTTCCTGGATGCTTGGGATTTTTAGGTTCTTCTCCTGAATGTACAACTGCAACTATTATATCTGGATTTTCTTCTTTCATCACTTTTACCCACTTCTTTGCATCTTCTACTAAATCATTTGCATACAATTTATCTTTATATTGAAATTGCTCTTGTAAATTTACATTTTCAAGACCTTTACCTACCTCTTTTATCGTAAGACCCAATATTCCAACTTTTACTTTACCTTCATTTGTCTCTACATCTTTTATAATATATGGTTTAACATAGTTTTCTCCAGATTTCTTATATATATTTGCTGATAGCACAGGAATCGCCACATTATTAAAATCTTCTATAACAGCATCTAAAAGACGCTCATCTGCCCAATACTCATCTTTCTCAGATACAAACTCATGATTTCCAAGTACTACTGCATCATACCTACCATGCTTCATATCATTGACCATCGGGCATCTGCTAATCTCTGTATCAGTATTATTAGCCCTTATAGTTTTCCACTTGTTATACCATTTAATCATTTTTTCTGTCTGAGGATCTAAAAAGTCTCCTGCATCTACTACAACAGGTGCAATTTGACTACTTTGTTCATTGACAAGACTAGCTGCTAATTCATCAGAAAAATGTGAATGCAAATCTGCAGTGGCAACTATATTTATTTCTTTATCAATTATTTTTAATTTACTATTCTTTTCCTTTATATTCCATTCACCATTTTTCTTATTTAATTTAAAGTTAATCTCTGATACACTATCTGCATATGAACCTGGTTGTGTTACAATTACCTCCTGCCCAGATTTATTTTTATATGTATGTTGCTTTATTTTCTCATGAGTATGACCTGCTAATATTGCATCTATCCCCTCTACTGTAGTTGCTAGTTCCTTTATTCTATTTCCTGTATTATTAGAATTTTTAGGTTCTTCCCCTGAATGTACAACTGCAACTATTATATCTGGATTTTCTTTCTTCATCACTTTTATCCATTTCGTTGCATCTTCTACTAAATCATTTGCATATAATTTACCTTTGTACTCAGATTGTTCTCCAAGTTCTCTTGATTTAGCCTCGTCTTTAATATCTTTAAATCCTGAAATTTTTCCTACTTCTTTTATAGTAAGACCTAATATTCCAACTTTTACATTACCTTTATCTGTCTTAACATTTTTCATCACATACGGTTGTACATAGTTTTTTCCAGATTGTTCATATACATTTGCTGATACTAATGGAATATTATTATTTTTAAAATCAGAAACTAATTTATCAAGATTTTTCTTATCATTTGAAATAAATTCATTATCCCCAAGTACTACAGCATCATATTTCAACTGTGTTAAATCTTTAACTATAGGTACCTCATCTTGAGCATTCTTAACTATATCTTCATATTCTGCTAGCCCACCTTTAATCTTAATTAGTTTTTTTCCAGAAGTCCATTCCCACATTTCTTTACTTTGTTCACCAAAAAAATCTCCTGCATCTACCATAAGTAAATTTTCATTCTTTGCTCTTTCTTCATTTACATATGAAACCAGAGAATCTGTCACAACTGAATGTAAATCACCTGTTCCTAATATTTTTACTTCTGTATCTGATACTTTATCTTTTGTATCTTTTGTACTTTGACATGCCACAAGTAATCCCACTAAAAACACTATCAATACCATTATAATAAATTTTATTTTCATAAAAGCCCCCCTCGCAAATTTTTAGATTATAATAAAATTTAATATCATGCTTTATTTTAAACTATAGCAGGTTATAGAACTATGAGCAACATTCATTGGATTAATAGATTATTATCTTTAAAGATATTCATATTTAAAGATATACATTTCATTTATTATGTCATCATAATAAAATATTTAAATATACTATTAGAAAACTTTAAATGTATATTTCACATAATAAACTTTTATCTAATACAAATAGATATGATAAGATTGTAGCAATATTAAAATATATGGAGAAAATCGAGTATAAAATCTTATTTAAACAGTTAAGTAACTAGAGTGGTTGTAAAAGTGACATGTCCACACCTTTATAAATAAAATTGATAAAAGGCTTTGTGTATTTTTGACTGTATTACCTATATTTTATCTGATATTCAAAATATAGAAATACGGAGTAATTTTATATCCTCAGATGTGATTGTTATAGATATCAACATCCTCAACATGCATGCTGATAAGAACCTCATTGTACCACTTCACTTTCTTATGCTAAAAGGTACAATGAAATTCTGTTTTATTTATACAATTTATAAATTAGACCATTACTTCTTAGGATTTACAAGTTCATCAAGTAACATTGGAAGTAGCTCGTCTATTTGTTCATCATTAAATTGGCAAGTCCCAACAGCTTTGTGACCTCCACCGCCATACTTAAGCATTAGACTACCAACATCAATATTTGAAGTTCTATTTAAAATACTGTATCCTACAGCTACAGAACACCCTTTTCCACCTTTTCCATTTACAATCCAGGCAGAAATATTTTGTTCTGGATACATACTGTAAATCATGAAACGATTACCTGTATAAATTGGCTCTACTCCACGTAAATCAGAAATAATAACATCTCCTTCTGTACGTGTGTATTTAGCAACCATTTCTTTAAATTTATTTGTCTGCTCAAAATAAACTTCTATACGTTCCTTTACATCTGACAGATTTAAAATTTCTTCTGTATCTAAAGTTCTACATGCATCAATTAACTTTTCCATCAATTGATAGTTAGATATAGTAAAGTTTCTCCAACGCCCCAACCCTGTTCTTGGGTCCATAAGATAACCAATTAAAATCCATCCAGTTGGATTTTGTACCTCTTCTATAGTAAGATTTCCAGAATCAACTTTGTCTACTGCTTCTAGCATTTCATTAAAATGAGAAAATCTTTCATTTTTACCATAGTACTCATGAATAATTCTTGCACAAGAAGGAGCAATGCGACTTTATCCTTTATACCTTCCTTTAAGTTCATTTCTCTCAAATTCACTAGAATGATGGTCAAACCAAAGACCACACCCTTCTACAAATGGTACATTGGCAAGACAATCATCTTCTGTCACCTCAACCAACCCATCTTGTAAGTCTTTAGGATGAGCAAATTTCCAATTATCAATAATACCTGCTTCTCTTAATAATGCACCACAAACTAATCCATCAAAATCAGAACGTGTAATCAATCTCATATGTTTCAACCCCTTTGCTTTAAATATATGCCTATATATATTGTAATTTTTTCCTTAAATATATAATATCACTTTACATGTCAGCTTGATATACATTTCAATATATACCCACAAAACTTATTTTTTTGGTTATAAATAGCTTTATTTATTATTTAAAGTACAACTTTATCTTTTATTAAAAATATAGTTATATCTTGCCTAACAGCCAAAATTTCAATTAAAATAAAAGTCTTATGTTACTATGAATATACTTACATTTTATTATAGCCTTAAATATAGCATCTTTCACATTATATTAATTCCTCATATAAATTAACATAAAAACATCACTTATCACTTATCACTTATCACTTATCACTTATCACTTATCACTTATCACTTATCACTTATCACTTATCACTT
>NZ_JAGWDG010000031.1:0-16464 GCF_020658095.1 Clostridioides sp. ZZV14-6009 | reverse complement strand
ACTTGTCTTGATAATAGTATATGCTCTCTTGTTTGTGGCATTGGTCCATCTGTTGCTGAACAAACTAATATTGCTCCATCCATTTGAGCTGCTCCTGTTATCATGTTCTTAACGTAGTCAGCATGTCCTGGGCAGTCAACGTGTGCGTAGTGTCTATTTGGAGTTTCATACTCAACGTGTGCTGTTGATATTGTGATTCCTCTTTCTCTTTCTTCTGGAGCTTTATCTATATTTGCGAAATCTACTGCTTCTCCTAATTGGTATCTGTCATATAATGTTTTTGTTATTGCTGCTGTTAATGTAGTTTTACCGTGGTCAACGTGTCCTATTGTTCCTATATTAACATGAGGTTTTGTTCTTTCGTATTTAGCTTTAGCCATTTTGAATTTCCTCCCTTTATCTTGTGCAAGACGAGACAGGTCTCGTCTTGCTGATTATTTTTTATATTTATATTATTAATTAATTTTTAAATTATTTTCCTTCAGCTATCTTTTTAGCAACTGAAGCTGGAACTTGTTCATAGTGATCGAATATCATTGTATAAGTTGCACGACCTTGAGTTGAAGATCTTAGGTCTGTAGAGTATCCAAACATTTCTGAAAGTGGAACAAATGCATTTATAACTTGTGCACCACTTCTTGCTTCCATTCCTTGGATTAATCCTCTTCTTGAGTTTAAGTCACCCATAACATCTCCCATGTAATCTTCTGGAGTAACAACTTCTACTTTGAAGTAAGGCTCTAAAAGAACTGCATTACCTTTCTTCATAGCATCTTTAAATGCCATTGAACCAGCCATCTTGAACGCCATCTCAGAAGAGTCAACTTCATGGTAAGAACCATCATATAACTCAACAGCAACGTCTACAACTGGATATCCAGCAACTATACCAGATTGCATAGCTCCTTGTATACCCATGTCAACTGGACCAACATATTCTTTTGGTACAGATCCACCAACAGTTTTGTTTGTGAATTTGTATCCTTCACCTGGCTCTTGAGGAGCAACTCTAATCTTAACGTGACCATATTGTCCTCTACCACCTGATTGCTTAGAGTACTTGTATTCAACATCAACTGGTTGAGTTATAGTTTCTCTGTATGCAACTTGTGGAGCACCAACTTTAGCTTCTACTTTAAATTCTCTTAATAATCTATCTACTATTATCTCTAAGTGTAATTCACCCATACCAGATATTATAGTTTGTCCTGTTTCTTGGTCAGTTTTAACTGTGAAAGTTGGGTCTTCTTCAGCTAATTTTTGAAGAGCTATACCCATTTTTTCTTGAGCTGCTTTAGAACTTGGTTCTATAGCAACAGATATAACTGGCTCAGGGAATTCCATAGATTCAAGTATTATTGGATTAGCAGGATCACATAATGTGTCTCCAGTAGTAGTATCTTTTAATCCTACTGCTGCTGCTATATCTCCAGCATAAACTTTAGTTATTTCTTCTCTTGTATTGGCATGCATTTGTAGTATACGACCAATTCTTTCTCTCTTATTCTTAGTTGCATTTAAAACATAAGAACCAGATTCTAATGTTCCAGAGTAAACTCTGAAGAACGCTAGTTTTCCAACAAATGGGTCAGTCATTATTTTGAATGCTAATGCAGAGAATGGCTCTTCATCAGAAGAATGTCTTTCAGCTTCCTCTCCATCTTCCAATATACCTTTTATAGCTGCTATATCAGTTGGTGCTGGTAAGTAATCTAAAACTGCATCTATTACTAACTGAACACCTTTGTTTCTATAAGCTGTACCACAGAAAACTGGGTTCATTTCACAAGCTATAGTAGCTTTTCTTATAGCAACTTTTAATTCATCTATAGTAGGTTCTTCACCTTCAAGATATTTCATCATTAACTCTTCATCAGTTTCAGCTACTGCTTCAACTAATTTTTCTCTCCACTCTGTAGCTAATTCTTTCATATCTTCTGGTATGTCTGTTTCTTCCATTTCAACACCTAAGTCGTCTTTGTATATAACAGCATCCATTTTTAATAAGTCTATTATACCTATAAATGAATCTTCTTTACCTATTGGTAATTGCATAGGAACTGCATTAGAATTTAATCTAGATTTCATCATGCTTACAACATTGTAGAAATCTGCACCTAATATATCCATTTTATTTACAAAAGCTATTCTAGGTACTCCATAAGTTTCAGCTTGTCTCCATACATTCTCAGATTGAGGTTCAACTCCACCTTTTGCACAGAATACAGCAACTGAACCGTCAAGAACTCTTAGAGATCTTTCAACTTCAACTGTGAAGTCCACGTGTCCAGGAGTATCTATTATATTTATTCTATGGTCTTTCCATGAAGCAGTAGTAGCGGCAGAAGTTATTGTTATACCTCTTTCCTTTTCTTGCTCCATCCAGTCCATTTGAGAAGCCCCTTCATGAGTTTCTCCTATCTTATGAGTTTGCCCAGTATAAAACAGGATTCTTTCTGTAGTAGTAGTTTTCCCTGCATCTATATGAGCCATGATTCCTATATTCCTAGTTCTTTCCAAAGGAAACTTTCTAGCCATGGTTATCCTCCTTATGATATCCTCAATTTTATAAGATATCTATATATCCTACCATCTATAATGAGCAAATGCTTTATTAGCTTCTGCCATTTTATGAGTATCTTCTTTTTTCTTAACTGAAGCTCCTGTGTTGTTAGCTGCGTCCATTATTTCTTTAGCTAATTTATCAACCATTCCTTTTTCTCCACGAGCTCTAGTATATTTTACTAACCATCTTAAACCTAATGTTTGTCTTCTTTCAGGTCTAACTTCGATTGGTACTTGGTAGTTTGCCCCACCAACTCTTCTTGCTTTTACTTCTAAAACAGGCATTATATTATCCATTGCCTTATTAAATACTTCTAAAGCATCTTCTCCTGTTTTTTCAGCAATAATTGTGAAAGCATCATAAACTATTGTTTGAGACTTTCCTTTTTTTCCGTCTACCATTAAATTATTTATCAATTTAGTAACTACCTTACTCCCATACATAGGATCTGGTAAAACTTCTCTCTTTGGAACATTACCTTTTCTTGGCATTTCGCTTCCCTCCTTAATTATTTAACTTAAATCATAGGTACTCGACATAAATCATTTAATGCCGTGATGCCATAAATATCTATATATTTAAAGCACCGAACTATAATCAATCATTAATTGTTTTTATTTTTTAGCGTCCTTAGGTTTCTTAGCACCATACTTAGATCTTGATTGTCTTCTCTTATCAACACCTGCTGTATCTAAAGTACCTCTTAGTATATGGTATCTAACCCCTGGAAGGTCTTTTACTCTTCCGCCTCTTATAAGAACAACACTATGCTCTTGTAAGTTATGTCCTTCTCCTGGTATATAAGCAGAAACTTCTATACCATTAGTTAATCTAACTCTGGCAACTTTTCTTAAAGCTGAGTTAGGTTTCTTAGGAGTAACTGTTTTTACTGAAGTACAAACCCCTCTTTTTTGTGGAGCACTAGCGTCAGTTACTTTCTTGTTTAAAGAGTTGTAACCTTTTTGTAATGCTGGAGCAGTAGATTTCTTTTCAACTGCTTTTCTACTTTTACGAACTAATTGGTTAATTGTTGGCATCATCTGCACCTCCTTCCAAATTTTCGATCTTATCAGTGACCGCCAACTACATCAATATGAATACTCATACTGACTGATTGTAACATTTGTTACTTACAATTTAATGTCTATAACACATGAATATGTGATATTAGCATTTTTCTAGCTTGATGCTTTTAGTTTTTGTTTATTGCCATTTAAAAGTCACTAAGAGCTCATATAAGCCCTTAGTGTACTTTTAAACAACACACTTTACTATTTTAACACCACAAATAATGGTTGTCAAGATTTCTTTACTCTATCTGCCATTAATCTTCAATTTTTTCAACAGCTATATTTCTATATTTCTTCATTCCTGTTCCTGCTGGTATTAGTTTACCTAATATAACATTCTCTTTAAGCCCTATTAGGTGATCTTCTTTACCTTTTATTGCAGCTTCTGTTAATACTCTTGTTGTTTCCTGGAATGAAGCTGCTGATAAGAATGAATCAGTTGCAAGAGATGCTTTAGTTATACCAAGTAATACTCTTTTAGCAACTGCTGGTCTTAAGTCTTTAGCTATAGCTTCTTCGTTACATCTATTAAATGTTAATACATCTTCATATCCACCTGGTAATAAATCTGTATCTCCTGGGTCTTCAACTTTAACTTTAGATAGCATTTGTCTTACTATAACTTCTATATGCTTATCGTTAACATCAACCCCTTGAAGTCTATAAACCCTTTGAACTTCTTTAACTATATATTCTTGAACACCTTTAACACCTTTTACTCTTACTATATCATGAGGATTTATAAATCCTTGTGTTAAAGGATCTCCAGCTTCTAATATCTGTCCTTGCTTAACTTTTAATCTAGAACCATATGGTATCACATATGTTTGAGTTTCGCCTTCTTCTGGTATTACATTTACTTCTTTTCTCTTTCCAGTTTCATCTATTTCAACTCTACCAGATACTTCAGTTATTACAGCTAAACCTTTTGGTTTTCTAGCTTCAAATAATTCTTCAACCCTTGGAAGACCTTGAGTTATATCGGCTCCTGCAACCCCTCCAGTATGGAATGTACGCATTGTAAGCTGAGTACCCGGCTCACCTATAGATTGAGCTGCTATTATACCAACTGCTTCACCTATATTAACTTCTTTTCCTGTAGCTAAGTTTCTACCATAGCACTTAGAACAAACTCCATGATTAGTTCTACAGTTAAGAACTGTTCTTATCCTAATTTTTTCAATTCCTAAAGCTACTATAGTTTCTGCTTCATCTTCTTGTATCATAGCATCAGCTTCAACTATAACTTCACCAGTTTCAGGATTTAATATAGGGTCTATAGTATATCTTCCTACAATTCTATCATATATCTCTTCTATAACTTCATTTCCTTCTTTTATAGCATAAATTTCTGTAGTATCTTCTGTTCCACAATCTACTTCTCTTACAATAACATCTTGACTTACATCAACAAGTCTTCTTGTTAAGTATCCAGATTCAGCTGTACGTATAGCTGTATCGGCAAGACCTTTTCTGGCACCATGTGAAGATGTAAAGTATTCAAGTACTGATAAACCTTCACGGAAATTAGATTTAACTGGTATCTCAACTGTTTTACCAGATGCATTGGCCATAAGACCACGCATACCTGCTAACTGTCTAATTTGATTTTTAGAACCTCTGGCTCCTGAATGTGCCATTATATATATATTGTTTAATCTATCTAGTCCACCCATAAGAGCATCAGTAACCTTATCAGTTGTTTCTGTCCATGTCTCTATAACTTTTTCATATCTTTCTTCATTAGATATTAAACCTCTTCTGTATGCTTTTTCATATTTATCAACTTTTGCTTCTGCCTCAGCTATAAATACTTTCTTTTCTTCTGGAACACTCATATCAGCAACAGCAACTGTTATACCACCTAATGTAGAGTATTTAAATCCTAGAGATTTTATATAATCTAGTAATTCAGCTGTTTCTGTATTTCCATGTTTTCTAAAGCACTTATCTATTATTTTACCTAGAGATTTTTTATCTGCTAAGAAGTCAACTTCAAGAGCAAATGGGTTTTCATTTCTATCTACAAATCCTAAATCTTGAGGTATACTTTCATTAAATATAAATCTACCAACTGTACTTTCAACTAATGAGCTTCTTCCATCTTCAAGAGTTACTTTTAGTTTTACTAAGGCATGTAGATGAACTGATTTATTGTAATAAGCAAGTAATAGTTCATTAAAATCTTTAAATACCATTCCTGTTCCTTTAGCATCATCTTGTGCTTCTATTGTTAGATAATAACAACCTAAAACCATATCCTGAGATGGAGTAGTTATCGGAGAACCATCTTTAGGAGCAAGAATGTTGTTTACAGAAAGCATTAAAAATCTTGCTTCTGCTTGTGCTTCTACTGATAAAGGTACATGAACCGCCATTTGGTCACCATCGAAGTCTGCATTGTAAGCTGTACATACAAGAGGATGTAGCTTTATAGCTTTACCTTCAACCAAAATTGGTTCAAATGCTTGTATACCTAATCTATGTAGAGTCGGCGCACGGTTAAGAAGAACTGGATGGCTTTTTATAACATCTTCTAAAACATCCCAAACTTCTGGCTTAACTTTTTCTACTATAGATTTTGCACTTTTTATATTATGTGCATATCCTTCTTTAACTAGTTTATCCATAACAAATGGCTTGAATAGTTCTAGTGCCATTTTCTTTGGAAGACCACATTGATAGAATTTAAGTTCTGGTCCAACAACTATAACAGAACGTCCTGAGTAGTCAACACGCTTACCAAGTAAGTTTTGACGGAAACGACCTTGTTTACCCTTTAACATATCTGATAAAGACTTAAGTGGTCTATTTCCAGGCCCTGTTACAGGTCTACCTCTTCTACCATTATCTATTAATGCGTCAACTGCTTCTTGAAGCATTCTTTTTTCATTTCTTACAATTATATCTGGAGCTCCAAGCTCTAGTAATCTCTTAAGTCTATTATTTCTGTTTATAACTCTTCTATATAAATCATTTAAGTCTGAAGTTGCAAATCTTCCACCATCAAGTTGTACCATTGGTCTTAAATCTGGTGGTATTACTGGTATTGCATCTAAAATCATCCATTCTGGTTTATTCCCAGATTTTTTAAATGCTTCTACAACTTCTAATCTTCTTATTGTTCTAACTTTCTTTTGTCCTGTACTGTCTTTTAATTCCGATCTTAGGTCTTTGCTTTGTTGCTCTAAATCTATGTTTTGTAACAATATCTTTACAGCTTCAGCACCCATACCTACAGTAAAAGTATATCCGTATTTTTCAAGAGCAGTTCTATACTCTTTTTCTGTCAATAACTGCTTCTCATTCAATCCAGTTTCTCCTGGATCAACTACTACATATGAAGCAAAGTATAGTATTTTTTCTAATGATCTTGGTGACATATCAAGTAAAAGTCCCATTCTACTTGGTATACCTTTAAAGTACCAGATGTGAGACATAGGAGCTGCTAGCTCTATATGTCCCATTCTTTCTCTTCTTACTTTTGATTTAGTTACTTCTACTCCACATCTATCACAAACTACACCTTTGTATCTAACTCTTCTATATTTACCACAATGACACTCCCAGTCTTTTTGTGGTCCAAATATTCTTTCACAGAAAAGACCATCTTTTTCTGGTTTTAAAGTACGGTAATTTATAGTTTCTGGCTTTTTAACTTCTCCTCTAGACCATTGTCTTATTTTTTCTGGAGAAGCCAATGCTATTTTTATCGACTCGAAATTGTTTAATTCAAACAAGGAGTTCTCTCCCTTCTATTTGAGATTTACATTAATTAAATTTACACATCAAAGTCATCACCAACAAAGTCTATTTCTTCTTCAAATAAATCTTCTTCAGCAAATTCTTCTAAATTCTCTATATCCTCATCTTCTACGGTTTCCGTAAAATCATCTTCAATTTCTTCTATTATATTACTTTCTTCAACTTCTCCCATGTTATTTACAACATCTAGTTCAAATTCACCTATTGTGTCATCTTCATCTACAGATTCTCTTACTTCTATTTCTTGATCTTCATCTGTTAATACTTTTACATCTAAGCATAAACTTTGAAGTTCTTTTATAAGAACCTTAAATGATTCTGGGATTCCTGGCTCAGGTATGTTTTCACCTTTAACTATGGCTTCGTAAGTTCTAACACGACCTACAACATCATCAGACTTGACAGTAAGTATTTCTTGAAGTATATGAGCAGCTCCATATGCTTCTAGAGCCCAAACCTCCATCTCTCCAAATCTTTGTCCACCAAATTGTGCTTTACCACCTAGTGGCTGTTGAGTAACTAATGAGTATGGTCCAGTACTTCTTGCATGTAGTTTTTCATCAACTAAATGATGTAGTTTTAAGTAGTACATATATCCAACAGTTATTCTATTATCAAAAGTTTCACCTGTTCTACCATCATATAAAGTTAATTTACCATCTCTAGGATATCCAGCTTCTTCAAGAGCATCCATTATATCATACTCATTGGCACCATCAAATACTGATGTTGCAACATACCATCCTAAAGTCTTAGCAGCAAGTCCTAAATGAACCTCTAAAACCTGACCGATGTTCATACGTGATGGTATACCTTGTGGGTTAAGTATTATATCTAGTGGAGTTCCATTTTCCATGAATGGCATATCTTCTTCTGGTAATATTCTTGAGATAACCCCTTTATTACCATGACGACCAGCCATTTTATCTCCAACTTTTATTTTTCTCTTTTTAGCTATATAACATCTTACTAATTCATTTACTCCTGGAGATAAATCATCTCCATTTTCTCTAGTAAATACTTTTACATCAACTATTATACCAGATTCACCATGAGGTACTTTAAGTGAAGTATCTCTGACTTCTCTAGCCTTTTCACCAAATATTGCACGAAGTAATCTTTCCTCAGCAGTAAGTTCAGTTTCTCCTTTTGGAGTTACTTTACCAACTAATATATCTCCTGAATCTACTTCTGCACCTATTCTTATTATACCTCTGTCATCTAAGTTCTTAATTGCACTATCTCCAACATTAGGTATATCTCTAGTTATTTCCTCTGGCCCTAGTTTTGTATCTCTAGCTTCACATTCATATTCTTCTATATGAATTGTTGATAATCTATCTTCTTTAACTAATCTTTCATTTATTAATATGGCATCTTCGTAGTTATAACCTTCCCAAGTCATGAATGCTATAAGACAGTTTCTTCCAAGTGCTACTTCTCCTAAATCAGTTGCTGGACCGTCTGCTATAACATCTCCTTGCATTATTTGCTCACCTTTAGTTATTATAGGTGTTTGATTTATACAAGTACCTGAGTTTGAACGTTTAAATTTAAGTAGATTATATCTATCTCTGTTTCCATCTTCTCTTTTTATAATTATCTCATCTGCTGTTACTCTTTCTGCTATACCAGAATTTCTAGCAACAACAACTGCTCCAGAGTCTTTTGCAGCTCTATATTCTATACCAGTTCCTATAATTGGTGCTTCTCTTCTAACTAGAGGCACTGCCTGACGTTGCATGTTCGCTCCCATAAGGGCACGGTTGGCGTCATCATTTTCTAAGAAAGGTATCATAGCAGTGGCAACAGATACAACCTGCTTAGGAGATATATCCATATAGTCTACTCTGCTTTCAGGAACCATTTCAACAGCACCATTTACAGTTCTACAAACAACTCTATGGTTTACGAATTTACCATCGTCTGTTAATGGCTCATTTGCCTGAGCTCTTACGAATAAATCTTCTTCATCAGCAGTTAAATAATGTATCTCATCAGTAACTGTTGATGTTACTTTATCAAATTTTCTATATGGTGATTCTATAAATCCAAACTCATTTATTTTTGCATAAGTTCCAAGAGAGTTTATAAGACCGATATTTGGCCCTTCTGGAGTCTCTATCGGACACATTCTACCGTAGTGTGAATGGTGAACGTCACGCACTTCGAATCCAGCTCTTTCTCTTGAAAGACCTCCAGGTCCAAGAGCTGATAGTCTTCTCTTATGTGTTAACTCAGATAAAGGATTTGTTTGGTCCATGAACTGAGATAACTGAGAACTACCGAAGAATTCTTTTATTGCAGCTGAAACTGGTCTTATGTTAACTAACGCTTGAGGCGTTATAGCTTCCATATCTTGAACTGTCATTCTTTCTTTTATGACTCTTTCCATTCTTGAAAGACCAATTCTAACTTGGTTTTGTAATAATTCTCCTACAGATCTTATTCTTCTATTTCCTAAATGGTCTATATCATCAATATTTCCTATATTATAGAAGATATTGAATTCATAACTTATTGAAGCTATTATATCGTCTAATAATATATGTTTTGGTATAAGTTCTTTAATTCTTGATTTTATAGCTTCTTTTATTTCTTCTTCGTCACTATATCCATCTAAAATTTCTTTTAATGTTGGATAATGCACTTTTTCTTTTATGTTTAAATCATCTATGTCAAAATCAATATGAGACTTAATGTCTACAAAATTATTTCCTATAACTCTAACTTTCTTATCATCATCCATTAATAGATTTACTACATTTATACCTGCATTTTGTATATCTTTAGCTAACTCATAGCTTATTTTTTCTCCAGCTTTTACAAATACTTCTCCTGTTTCAGGATTTATTATGTCTTCTGCTGAAATTCTATTCATAATTCTATAGCATAAAGCAAGTTTTTTATTAAATTTGTATCTACCAACTTTTGCTAAATCATATCTCTTTGGATCAAAGAATAAAGCATTTAGTAAAGATGATGCACTTTCTACAGTAGGTGGTTCACCTGGTCTTAATTTTTTATATATCTCAACAAGACCTTCCTCTACTGTCTTAGTATTATCTTTTTCTAATGTAGCAGATAATCTTTCGTCTTCTCCTAAAAGGTCAATTATTTCTGCATCTGTCCCTATTCCTAAAGCTCTAAGTAAAACTGTAACTGGTTGTTTTCTTGTTCTATCAACTCTTACAGATATTACATCGTTAGAATCTGTTTCATATTCTAACCATGCTCCTCTATTAGGAATTACAGTAGATGAAATTAATCTCTTACCTGTTTTATCTCTCTCTTCCGCATAGTAAACACCAGGAGATCTAACTAATTGACTTACGATAACTCTTTCTGCCCCATTTATAACGAAAGTTCCTCTTTCTGTCATTAAAGGGAAGTCACCCATAAATACTTCTTGTTCTTTTATTTCGCCTGTTTCTTTATTTATAAGTCTTACCTTAACTTTTAGAGGTGCACAATATGTAGCATCTCTCTCTTTACACTCTTCTATATCGTACTTTGGTTTATCGTCTAAAGAGTAGTCAACAAATTCCAATATAAGATTACCAGTATAATCTTCTATTGGTGAAATATCATCAAACACTTCTTTTAAACCTTCTTTTAAAAACCACTCATAGGAATCTACTTGAATTTCTATAAGATTTGGCACATCAGCTATTTCCTTAATTTTAGAAAAGCTCATTCTAGTTCTTTTACCTATCGTGACAGGATGTGGCATTCACTTTTCACCTCTCAATAATTAAAAATAAAACAATAGTTCATTCTAACGCATCTAATAATTTTAGCATAATGTCAAGTATTTTTCAATATATTTTTTATCTTATATGTAAACTATGCATTATTTTTGATTTTTTGTAAATTATTTTAAGCATATATTATGTATTATGTACAATTCTTCAATATAAAATCCAATTTTTTCATTTATCGGTGTAATTTTCTATAAAAAGTTACATTCCATTACTATACCCATATTTAATTATAATTTCATAAATAAGTACTAGTAAATAATTGTATTTATATAAAATCTGTTAAATATACAAAATAAAGACCATAAATGAATTTAATCTGGAGTTTTAAATCTTAAACTATTTCCATCATAAATTATATCTACAGTCTTTATAAAAATAGAATTTCTACTATAATTAAGTTTTTTATTTTTACTATATATTAGTAATATAATTATCCTAATATATTATCTGCAAACTGTGGTGTAGGTAAACCAAAACCTCCAGCTACTTCAAGTAAGTCTCCTGTTATAAAGGATGAATCATCACTAGCATAGAATAAAACAGCCTTTGCTATGTCTTCTGGCTTCCCTATACGATTTAAAGGAACATGCTTTAGAAACTCCTTTATAAATTCTGGAGACATATTATCTAAGGCAGCTTTGGTTGCAATAAGACCTGGAAGTACAGCATTACATCTAACATTATCTTTTGCATATTGTGTTGCTATATTTTGAGTTAATGAGTTGATTGATGCTTTTGATACACAGTAAGCTATTCTAGATAGGTCAGGTAATACTGAACCTATACTAGATATATTTATTATACTTCCCTTACCATTCTTTATCATATGAGGAATAGCAGCTTTACATGGTAAATATACACTTTTTAAATTAGTATTTACTGTATCAAAGAAATTATCTGTATCTCCAGTTAAAAGGTCTTTATCAAGTGAAGGATTTGTCGAACCAAAATTATTTACAAGTATATCTATCTTGCCTTCTTTTTTAACTACATCTTCTATCATTGAAGTAAATGTTTCTTCTTCACGGGCATTAAAATAAACAAACCTAGCACAACCACCTTCTGCACTTATTCTATCTATAACTTCATTAGCCAATTCTTCTGAACGAGCTGCTAAATATACAACTGCTCCATTTTGTGCCAATATTTCAGCTGATGCTAATCCAATACCTTTAGTTGCTGCAGTAACCACTGCAACTTTCCCTTGTAATTTTTCCATTATTAACTCCTCCTTAAATGCCTTTCTTGAAATCTACATATTTCGATTTTTAGAAGTATTTAACTCATTTTAAATTTATATTTGTTAATTAATTATTTATTACATTTTATTTTTAAAGTACTTTTGTAAATTTTTAAAATAATATGTAGTTTTATATATTTTTCCTTTTATTATATCACCTTATATGTGCATATTACAATAATTGTTTATATTTTAATTTAACGTCTGTGTTTGACATAGTAAAAAACATATTCTTTAATAGTATTAAATTAAAATATCATTACACACTATATGATACCCTTAATTTAATACTATTATATAAATTTTTTTTATTTTATAGAAATATTTTATTTACAATTTTTTATAAATAAAAAAAGATACCCAAATGGGTACCTTTTTAAAGAAACTACTTAACTTCTACTTTAGCTCCAGCAGCTTCTAATTTTTCTTTTATTTGATCAGCTTCTTCTTTAGAAGCTCCTTCTTTAACTGTCTTAGGAGCATTGTCAACTACTTCTTTAGCTTCTTTTAATCCTAATCCTGTTATTTCTCTAACTGCTTTTATAACTCCAACTTTTGAAGAACCAACCTCAGCTAATACTACATCAAACTCAGTTTTTTCTTCAGCAGCTGGTCCACCAGCAGCTGCACCAGCTACCATTACTGGAGCTGAAGCTGAAACGCCGAATTTTTCTTCAGCAGCTTTAACTAATTCATTTAATTCTAAAACTTTCATATTTTCTATAGCTTCTAATATTTGTTCTATTGTCATTTTTAGCACCTCCGAATTTTCTTTTCAAATTAATATTTATAATTTTTTAGTTAAGCAATTAAGCTTCTTCTTGACCTTCTGCCTTTTTCGCTATTGCATCTATTAAGTATGCAAAGTTTGATATTGGAGCTTTTAAGCTACCAAGTAATTTAGCGATAAGAACTTCTCTTGATGGTATGTTAGCCATTTCAACAATCTTAGCTTCGTCATAGAATACACCTTCTACAACACCCATCTTTAATTTCATCTTTGGATGAGAATCCATGAATCCTTTTAATATTCTAGCTGGAGCAACTGGATCATCATACCCAAATGCTATAGCATTAGTACCAATTAATAATTCTTCATTGAATTGCTCTATACCAACTTCTTTAGCTGCTCTTCTAACTAAAGTATTTTTATATACTTTGTAATCTACACCAGCTTCTCTCATTTGTTTTCTTAACTCAGTTACTTCTTCAACTGTTAATCCTTTGTAATCTACAACAACCGCAGCAGAAGATTTTTGTAACTTTTCAACTATTTCAGAAACAACTTCTGATTTAATTTCTATAGCTTTTCTCATCTAGATGTGCACCTCCTTCACCAAATAGGCTTAGTATTTACCGCAACATTATAAAAAGCTTTTGTTGCCAAAAGTAGACATCAAAAGCTTTAGTAATCTCAATTTATCTAAAACCTCGGTGGGATATTAAGCTTTTGCACCCACTATCTACGGCAAATCTATTCTTTTTTACATTGACAAATGATATAATAACACTTTTGTCAACCTGTGTCAACAGTTTTATTATTCAGCTGTTCTTGCTGGGTTTATTTTAACTCCAGGTCCCATTGAAGAAGCTACAGTTATACTTCTTAAATATTGCCCTTTAGCAGCAGCTGGTTTAGCTTTTATTATAGCATCCATTAATGCAGCAAAGTTTTCAGATAATTTTTCTCCACCAAATGATACTTTTCCTACTGGAACGTGTATTATGTTAGTTTTGTCTAATCTGTATTCAACTTTACCAGCTTTTATTTCATCTATAGCTTTAGCTACATCAAATGTAACTGTTCCTGATTTAGGGTTTGGCATTAAACCTTTAGGTCCTAATACTCTACCTAATCTACCTACTACACCCATCATATCTGGAGTAGCAACTACTATATCAAAATCAAACCAGTTTTCACCTTGTATTTTTTGAACTAATTCTTCAGCTCCTACAAAATCAGCACCAGCTTGTTCAGCTTCTTTAGCTTTTTCACCTTTAGCAAAAACCAAAACTCTCTTAGTTTTACCAGTTCCGTGAGGTAATACAACTGCACCTCTTACTTGTTGATCAGCATGTCTTGAGTCAACACCTAATTTAATGTGTGCTTCTACTGTCTCGTCAAATTTAGCTCCAGCTATATCTGAAACTAATGTTAATGCTTCTGATGCATCATAGAATTTAGTTCTATCTACTTTTTGTAATGCACCTGCATATCTTTTACCTTTTTTAGCCATTTTATTTTCCTCCTTGTGGTTAATCTCGGCTTTTCGCCTCCCACTTTATAAAAAAAAGTGTATCTTTTAATTAATCTTCTACTACAACACCCATGCTTCTAGCAGTACCAGCTATCATACTCATAGCAGCTTCTACTGATGCAGCATTTAAGTCAGGCATTTTTAACTCAGCTATTTCTCTTACTTGAGCTGAAGTTATTTTAGCAACTTTCTTTTTGTTTGGTTCTCCAGAACCTGATTTTAAGTTTAATGCTTTTTTAATTAAAACTGCAGCTGGTGGAGTTTTTGTTATAAAACTGAATGATCTATCTTGATATACAGTTATAACAACTGGTATTATCATTCCAGCTTGATCTGCAGTTTTAGCATTAAATTCTTTTGTGAATCCCATTATATTAACACCATGTTGTCCTAATGCTGGTCCAACTGGTGGCGCTGGAGTAGCCTTTCCTGCAGGTATTTGTAATTTTATTTGACCTATAACTTTTTTAGCCATTTTGAGCGCACCTCCTCAGATTTTTCTATAATAATAGTATTAGATTTTTTCTATACCTTCAAGCTCTATTACAAATAGAGTCCTTTTACCAAATGCATTTATGCACACTTTAACTTCTCTGTTTTCTACGTCAATTTCTTCTATGTTTCCTACTTGTCCACTAAATGGTCCTTGAGATACCTTTACTGTATCCCCTATTTCAAAGTCAATATCACTATTTACTACTTTAGGGTCAGTTGTATCTATGCCCATAGCTTTAACTTCATCTTCACTTAATGGTACTGGTTTTGAACCAGGTCCAACGAAACCTGTAACTCCCTTAGTATTTCTTACTACATACCAAGATTCATCAGTTATTATCATTTTAACCAAAACATAACTTGGATAAACTTTACGTTGTCTAGTTTTCTCTTTTCCAGTTTTAGTAGTTTCCACTACTTCTTCTGTTGGAACAACTACTTGTCTTATGCAGTCTTCCATACTTCTTGTTTTAACTGCTTTTTCTATTGTAGCTTTAACTTTATTTTCATGTCCCGAATAAGTATGAACTACATACCAACTTGCTTCTTGTAATTCTGACATTTAACTTACCTCTTTTCGTCTATTTTAGTAATAACGCTAGTGCACCAGATAATATAGTGTCTATACCCCATACTAATATAGTGCATGAAATAACTACAGTTAAAACTATACCTGTGTTTTTAAACAATTCTTTTTTTGTCGGCCATGTAACTCTTTTCAATTCTTGTTTAGTTTCTTTTAAATAACCAAATAAACTGAATCTCTTTTTAGTTTTTACACCGTCATTTGTTTGGGCAGCCATTCCATACTCACATCCTTATAAAACTATTTTGTTTCTTTATGAGTTGTATGCTTTTTACAGAATCTACAATATTTTTGTAATTCTATTCTGTCTGGATTGTTTTTCTTATTCTTAGTAGTGTTGTAGTTTCTTTGCTTACACTCTGTACATGCTAAAGTTACTTTAACTCTCATCTGATACACCTCCAACTTTGTAATACAATAATATATATTGTTAATATATGTGAATATAATATCTTTAAAATATGTATTTATTAAAAATCTACAGTATTCAAGATATTATTAACTTCCTATAATCATTACCTTGTATAAGTTATCACAAAATCCTATGCTGTGTCAATGTTTTTGTATTTCTATGTTAAAAAAAGAGGAGCATAACCCCTCTTTTTATTATTCTTTAATCCATCAGTTTAGTAAAAAGAATTACTCGATTATTGTAGCAACAACTCCTGAAGCTACTGTTCTTCCACCTTCTCTTATTGAGAATCTTAATCCTTCTTCTAC
>NZ_JAGWDG010000030.1:0-21555 GCF_020658095.1 Clostridioides sp. ZZV14-6009 | reverse complement strand
ATAACAATAGTTATCTTGACCAAGAAGCCACCACTTCAAACATTACCGTAGGTAGTTAAGTGGATGGTAGTTCACGAGAAAAGATTGAAGATAATCCTTCAAATCCTAAAATACTTATAACAGTCAAAGGGCTTGGATATAAGCTTGTGAATAGAGTTGATTAGACTGAATTCTAGTAGTTGTTTTTTAGGCACCCATTTATGAGTGCCTATTAATATATTTATACTTTAGTAAAATATTTATAGTCTCAAATATAACAAATACAAGAGATACTGAAATATTAAAAATAATTAATAATTAGTATTGTCAATAAACATAATATCTCCTAATAGTATAGGAATTTATATCAATTGTTTTTCTATATTAAATACCTTGTCAATCCAACCTTTATAAAACTTTTCTTCGTGAGAAACCAAAATAATACTTCCTTTAAATTGTTTCAAAGCATTTTGTAAAGCATCTTTTGTTTCTGCATCAAAGTGGTTAGTTGGTTCGTCTAAAATCAAGAAATTACAAGGGGATAGAATCATACAACATAATTTAACTTTAGACTGTTCACCTCCACTTAGAGTGGAAACACTTCTTGAAACATGTTCTTCTTTTACACCACACTTGGCTAAAGAGCGTCTGATTTCTTTTGTACTTAATTTTGGATACTTATCTGCCATTATTTGAAGTGGTGTTTTAGTAGGATTTTCCCATTTTAAATCCTGTTCATAATAACCAATTTTTATCTGCTCTGAGAAGATGAAGTTTCCAGAAATACAAGGAATATCTTTAACCAATGTTTTTAGCAAAGTGGATTTACCAATTCCATTGAATCCAGTTATAACTATTTTTTGACCTGTATTAACAGAAAAATTTAATTTTGGAAGTAATGGATAATAGTATCCAACTTCAAGATTAGTTACTGTAAGTGCGTTTTGTACAGACATTTCAATTTCTGCAAATTGGATACACGGTTTTCCTGTAAAGTTAGGAGGAGCTATTCTTTCTATTCTATCCAATTGTTTCTGTCTTCCTCTTGCAATTTTTGAATTTACACCAGCTTTATTTTTACGTATAAATGTTTCTTCTTTTTCTATTTTCTTTTGTTGTGCTTGATATTTTCTAATATAATCCTCCCTTAAGTGTGATTTTTGTTTAAGAAATTCTGAGTACTTTCCATGATACTTTTTAATCATTCCAAATTCTATATCGAGAATACCTGTGGAGATTTTTTCTAGAAAGTCAAAATCATGTGAGACTACAATAAATGCACCTCTAAATGTATTTAGATAATTGGCAAGCCATTCAACATGTTCTTTGTCTAAAAAATTTGTTGGTTCATCTAATAATAAAACTTCATAATTAGAAAGTAATAATTTTGCCATAATTACTTTTGCTCTTTGACCTCCACTAAGTTCCCCAATAATACGATTCATTCCTATTGAATCTAGTCCAAGACCATTTGCTACCCTATTTATTTCATTGTCTATAGAGTAGAAATCACTTGCTATTAATTGCTCTTGATAAGTTGATGCCTTAATAAGTTGTTGCTCATTTCCAGATATAGCACTTTCCTGATATAGCAAATTCATTTCTTTTTCTATTGTATAGAGGTCTTCAAATGCAGTGTGCAAATACAGAGATATTGTTGTATCTCTATTAATATCTGCATATTGGTCCAGATGACCTATTTTAATATTAGGTTGCCACTTAATCTCTCCTGTATCAGGGATAACTTCTCCTAATAAAATTTTAATTAAGGTGCTTTTACCTACACCATTTTGGCCAACCACACCTATATGTTCGCCTTTGAATAAATCAAAGTCAGCTTTTTCGTACAGTGATTTATCCATAAAACATTGTGATAAATTATTTACTTTTAATAAACTCATAATTCAAACTCCTTTTTTACTATAAAAATTTTATGAAAATAAAAAAAGCAGAGGAATAGCATTATAAAATGCCGACCTCTGCTTTTGGAAAAACAAAAGGCCATAGATAAGCATTGCTATCTATGGCCGTAAAATCTATATATCTATCGGCAAATAGGTAAATTTAAATAAGCATAGTTAAAAAACTACACTAAACCTATATTTGCCGATGAAGATAGAAGCTTTAAGCTTCCAGATTAACCTCTACACAACGCTTCATCGTATACATTTGTGTAGAGTTAAGTTTTCTAACAAGTTTAACTAATTTTATATAAATCATAATTGTTCACATCCTAATCTCAATATTAATTCTAATTCATTTATATTTAAATTGTACTATTGTACTTTTGATTTTTTCTTATTTAATTTAATACATATATCACTAATTATAGCTTAAATCATGGTATCATAATACTTAATCATAGTCAATATAAAAGATATTTTTACATGACAACTTTTATAATACAATAGGTTTAAATTATAGCAATTCTCCATATTTTTTTGCAAAGATTTTTTTTAACATAGTTACTAATACCATATAAGATAAGATAGTAAAAATCAACCCGATAAAGTAAATATTTGGAAGTGGAATCATACCAATAGCATTTCCAAATGGTGTATAAGGTATAATAGTCCCAATTGTAATTCCGATTGTTGTTAAAAGTGTTAGTTTCCATGAATATCAAGAGAGTATTCTAAGATTACTTTATCTTGAGTCAAAGTTCCTGTTTTGTCAGTGCAAAGTATATTCATAAAATATTGCAACTTATAAAATCAAAGGTGTAGTATTGTTGAACTTTCAATGGTATGCTAAGATATTTATATAATTATAATAAATAAAAATATATAATGACTATATAAAGTTATACTTTCAGAGTAATCACTAAAAATATATGTTTATTTATTCTTAGATAAACATATATTTTTTTAGTATTAAGTGTAATGATAAGTTTATGCATGATATAAATCTAAGTAATTTATTATTAGAATGATTATAAATAATTTGAGAGAAGATTTTATATGAGGGGGGGGCTAAAGTTTGTGTCAATTAAGAGACTGATTTTCATCATATTTTTAATTAATTGTATGATATTTATGTGTTTTCCAATACAATCACTTGCAAAGACAGAAAGTCGTGTTATAAAAGTAGGTTTTTTTGATTTTGAAGGATATCATGATTATGATAAAAATGGAAATAGAAATGGGTATGGATATGAATATCTTCATGAGATTGCAAAGCATACTGGTTGGACATATGAATATGTATCTGGTACATGGGAAGAGTGTCAAACTATGTTAGAAAATGGACAGATTGACTTACTTACTTCTGCACAATATACAAAAGAACGTGCTGAGAAATTTGATTTTTCAGAAGTACCTATGGGAAGTAGTTATGCACGACTTACAGTAAAAAGCGGAAACTCAAAGTATACACCAAATGATTATAAAAATTTTAATGGAATAAAGGTTGGACTACTTTATGGAAATAGTAGAAATGAACATTTAAAGAAATTTGCAAATGAAAAAGGATTTAATTACACATCTAAATATTTTAAAAATCAGGAAGAATTGGAAAATGCATTAAAAAGTGAAAAAGTAGATGCAATATTAACTAGTAGTTTGAGAAAAGTCAAAAACGAAAACGTAATTGCGCAATTTTCTCCATCTCCATTTTATTGTATTGTAAAAAAAGGCAATAATGAACTGTTACAAGAGGTAAATGAAGCTTTAGAAGATATTGAAATGGATAATCCGGCATATAAGTTTAATTTATATAGTAAGTACTATCAGTCTAGTAATAAAGATACATCTATTCTTTCTAGGGAAGAAAGAGATTACTTAAAAAGAAATAATAATATACGTGTAGTAAGTATGCCAAACTCCTATCCATTATCATATTTAGATACAGGTGGACTTAAAGGTATTGTACCAGATATATTTAATTTAATTGTAAAAGATCTTGGATTAAGTATAGATTATGTAAAAGCTAATTCATATAAAGAATCGATTGATATGGTAAAAGAGGGGAAGGCAGATGTTATATGTTTTTTTAATTCAGATTATGGATGGGCAGAGCAGAATGGAATTAAGATTACATCTCCTTATATGACATTGAACTATAGCATGATAACTAAAAATTACAAAAATACTAAATTTGATAATATAGCTGTTGCTGAGAGCGATACATTCAATGATGAGTATCTCAAAGAACACTATAAAGGTATCAACATTCAAAGATATAAATCTGAAGAAAAAGCTATAAATGCAGTGAAAAGTGGAGATGCAGATGCTGCATTTGTAAATACATATTCTGCTGAAGACTATATACAAAAAGATTATAATAATTTAAAAGCAATTCTAGTTAATGATTATAAAACTAATATATCTTTAGGTGTTGGAAAAAATATAAATCCAACATTATATTCCATTTTGGATAAGAGAATAAATGCACTTAATAAAGATGAGTATTCAGAAATTATTGCAAAGCATACAATTTTTCAAGACTATAAAATTAGTTTATCACAGTATATTCATCAGCATCCAGTTCAAACAGTTTTAATTTCTTTTTGTTTCTTTTTAGTTATAATAGCAGTACTTTCTTATGTTATTGCAATCAACAAAAGACATTCCACTCATATTTTTAATTTGGCATTTAAAGATATAGAGAATGGAGTTTGGAATTACAATGGATTTGAAGAACAAGCACCACGAGTTCTAGAAAAGCATAGAGAAAAATTTTATGCATTAATTGCTTTTGATATATCTAAGTTTGCTATCATAAATGAAAATTATGGTAGAGATTCTGGAGATATGATTATAAAAGAAATTGCATCAGTTTTGAATAGAGTTATTGGAGACAGGGCATTAATAGCTCATGTAAAAGCGGACCATTTTCTTTTACTTTTACCTTATGATTTAAAAAAAGATTTGGAATTAACTCTTATTGATATAAGTAAAAGTACTTCATACTTTGAAGTTAAGGGGCTTGGCATTAAAGTAAAGGCAAACTTTGGAGTATATATTATCAAAGATGAAGACATTGTTATTACAAAAGCTATTGATTATGCTGAAATTGCTAGAAGAAAAGCAAAAAGAAGTAATTCATCTATTATATATTTTGATGAATCTCTCAGAGAAAGTCTTAACAAAGAAAAAGAGATTGTTGATAGAATAGATTATGCATTAGAACATAATGAATTTCAGGTTTATTATCAACCTAAGTTTGATATGAGAACAAATAACATTATTGGTGCAGAAGCACTTGTTAGGTGGAATCATAAAGAACTTGGATTTATGATTCCAGGAGAATTTATTCCTATACTTGAAAAGAGTGGTGGAATTATAGATGTTGATTTTTTTGTGTTAGAAGAAGTATGTAAGTTGACAAGGTTTTGGATAGATTCTGGAGTTAAACCCATTTCAATCTCTGTAAATCAATCAAGAGTACATTTTCAGAAAAAAGATTATATAAATAGATTACAAAATTTGCTTGCTAAATATGATATACCTAAAAGTGTAATTGAACTTGAGATAACTGAAAGTCTATTTGAAAATGATAGTATATCAAATGATATGATAAATGAGATTAAGGAGCTTGGTTTTTTAATTTCTGTTGACGATTTTGGTTCTGGATATTCTTCATTACATCTTCTAAATCAAGTTTCTGTAGATATTCTTAAAATAGATAAATCTCTCTTAGATAATTCTGAAGGAAAAGGTAAAGTAGGTAAGATTATTAGTAAAGTAGTTGAGATGGCAAATGACTTGGGATTAGAGGTAATTTGTGAGGGGGTTGAGAGGATAGAACAAGCAGAATTTTTAATGAGTATTGATTGTTATTATGCACAAGGTTATTTGTATGCAAAGCCTATGCCAAAAGATACATTTCTTAAAAACGTAGATAAATTTAAAGGTATATAAAAGAATATATATAATATATGTATGTAGAGAAATACATCTAATATTAATTACTAAGTAATGATTGTAATTTTATAAATATATAAATTATAATCATTACTTTTTTTATAAAATAAAAAAGTTTGTTACTATAAAATAATAATTTGAAGAGTATTAGCTTTACACTTAGAAAATTGAGTTGATATACAATAAAAATACTAACATTAATTTAGTTTAAATATTTTAAGTGTATTATGTATGTTATATTTAATTAGTTTAAAAATTTAATGATAAGTATTAATTTTCATTAAATTTTATTGAAATAATTTAAATTATTTACTTATTTTAAATTATTAGCTAAAATTATACTAAATAATTAAGGAGGTGAATAGATATAGACGAGATAGATTTAAAAATAATTAATTCTCTAAAAAAGAACAGTAGAGCCTCAACTTCTGAAATAAGTAGACAAGTTAATCTATCAATACCAGCAGTTTCAGAGCGTATAAAGAAAATTGAACAGTCAAATATAATTCAAAAGTATACTATTCAAATCAATCGAGAAAAAACAAAATATAAACTTTTAGCTTTCATATTTATCAATACAGATTTATCTAAAAGTATAGAAGAGTTTAAGAAGACTATATTGGAGTATGACACTGTATTAGAATGTCATCACATTTCAGGAGAATATGATTATTTAATAAAAGTATTAGCAGAGGATACAAATGAACTTGAAGAATTTATAGCAATAACTTTGAAAAAAATCAGAGGAATCCAGAAAGCCAATACAACCATTGTTTTATCAACAATTAAAGAGGAAATTAATACAATCAAAGATATTTTTTAGATGAGCATAGACTTAAATGGTGATTATATTAATACCTACTTTATTACATATTTTTAGGAGGAAAATACAATATGAAAGTTTTAGTTTTTTTAGCAAAAGGTTTTGAAACTATGGAATTTAGCGTATTTGTAGATGTTATGGGATGGGCTAGAAATGATTATGATTACGATATAGATGTAGTAACTGGTGGATTTAAAAAGCAAGTTGTAAGCACATTTAATGTTCCAGTATTAGTTGACAAAACAATAGATGAAATATGTGTAGATGATTATGATGCTTTAGCTATTCCTGGAGGATTTGAAGAGTTTGGATTTTATGATGAAGCATATGATACATCTTTTTTAAACTTAATAAGAGAGTTTGATACAAAGGAAAAGATAATTGCTACTATTTGTGTAGCAGCTTTACCTGTTGGTAAAAGCGGTGTTTTAAAAAATCGTAAAGCTACTACATATCATTTAAAAGATGGTCAAAGACAAAAACAGTTAAGTGAATTTGATGTAAATGTAGTCAATGAGCCAATTGTTGTAGATAGAAATATTATAACTTCATATTGTCCAGAAACCGCACCACATGTAGCTTTTAAGCTTTTAGAAATGTTGACATCTAAGGAACATATGGAAGTTGTAAAATTAGCTATGGGATTTAAATTATAATAAATTAAAGTTTATTTAAGTAATCAGAACCCCAATCACACATAACATCTAAAATAGGAATAATGCTTTTTCCAAAATCGGATAATGAATATTCCACTTTTGGAGGTACAACAGGATAAACAACTCTTATAATAAAACCATCTGTTTCTAATTCACGTAATTGTTGAGTTAGCATTTTAGGAGTTGCTTTAGTAATTAATTTTCTAAGTTCATTAAATCTTAATGTGGTATCTTTAAGATGCCAAAGGATAAGTGTTTTATATTTACCACCAATCAATGCAAGTGTTGCTTCTATAGGACAACTGTAATTACTTGAACATTTTTTCATTTTTTTAGACCTCTCAATATATTTTGAAGTACCCTTTTTGGTACTATGTTACAAAAAAGTGCATTATTGTAATATATAATTATAGTGATAAGATTATAGCATAGGTTAAATAAATCATCAACTTAGCCCAATAAAATGATAGGGGGGAAATAAATGAATTTTGTTGAAATCGCCAAAAAAAGATATTCTTGTCGTAATTATCAGGATAAAAAGGTTGAAAAAGAAAAACTAGATAAAATTTTAGAAGTTGCTAGGATAGCTCCAACAGGGGGTAATCGTCAGCCTCAAAGATTAATTGTAATACAAGAAAAAAAGGGTCTTAATAAAGTTTCTAAGGCTGCAAATATATATGATGCACCATTAGCAATTATCGTATGTGGAGATAAGGATAAAGTTTGGACAAGACCTTTTGATGGTAAACAACTTACAGATATTGATACAAGTATAATCACCGACCACATGATGTTACAAGCAACTGAACTTGGGTTAGCGAGTGTATGGGTATGTTATTTTAATCCAGATGTAATTAAAGAAGAATTTAATTTGTCAGATAATCTTGAACCAGTAAACATATTACTAATAGGATATGAGGCTGGAACACCAGAAAGCCCAAATAGACATGATAAAACTCGTCTTCCTTTAAATGAAATTGTTTCTTATGAAACTCTTTAGATATAAAAGTAAGTTATCTATATGAGATGTATAATGAGTTATTTTTTTAAATAAAGTTCTATAAAAAGTTAATGCTTATATAAAATTAATTTTAGTGAAGTATATATCTGATTGAACAATGATGTATACTTCACTATTTTAATTACTTAGAATACCTACTAATACTTTGAATATCCACTAAACTTAAATTTTCATTATATTAATAAAAATACATCGATATTAATTAAAATACATCAATTAAATCAATTTTCGAGTCTGGAAAACCACTTAAAATATAATCTTTTATATCGCTTAGGTGGTCATAAATTTGTTTTTCAGAAACTCCATCAGGGCCATATACAAAGTATAGAATATTTTTAGTTTCTTTTGTAATCTTTGTACGATTATCTGGTCCATTAAGAATACTAGATAGTATACCAAGGTTATCTGATAAAAATAAATCGTCTCTTGTTAGAGTTTGCTCTCTTTCTCCTATACCATAAAAATGTTCATTTTCATTTGCTAAATCTATTTTTAAAGGTGATTCTATTTTATCAAGGTCATGTCCTGCTGTTAGAAGAAGATTTTTTAATTCTGCTAAAAACATTGCTTGAATAGGTAGACTTACATTTGGAATACCTTTTGATTTTAGTAAAAGGGATTCTAGTTGAAGTAATACAGGATAAGTTTTCTTAAATTTTTTATAATACTTTATGTAGTTGGAAAGAGGTTCTGTTTTAATCTTTTCTTTACGATTGTATTCAGGATTTTGTGCAATAATATTTTCAATTTCAGAGGTTTTAAGAAGTAAAAAATTTTCTTCATTAGGCGTTGAATAGGTCATATTTACAATCATAACTCCAAATTTAATATTGGGATAAATTTCTTTTACTCTATTTGATATTTCTAACATAATTTAGACTCCTTTTTATTTTTTGTTTTATGGTATAATCTTAGCAAGTAAAAAGTGGATTTTGTAGTTCCATTTTTATAGTAATTTTATAGAACCACTTTTGGAGGTATTAAAATATGGATTACAATTAATAGAAATAGTGACATATCATTATCAAGACAAATTTATGATTTATCCTGTACAGCAATATGCAATTGAGAGTAAAGTAGAATATGACCATGAAGTTGTCCTAGGATATGCTCATCTTATTTTTGATGAAATTGAACAGGGAGTAAGAATACTTAGCAAAATAATACATACAAATCAAGATGTATAGGGAATGTTTTTACAATAGCTTATTTTTAGGTATGTATTTTACTTTAGTTTTTTTACAACTCACATATTCATTTATACTACATACTTCTAATTGTATTGTGTGGACAAATTACTTATTGTATTCTGAAATCATCAATTAAGGAAGGTAGATGAAATGGATGAATAAGATAATAGAAGTAATTAATTTGCAAAAAAGCTATGATGCTTTTAAAGTTGTGAAAGGGATTGATTTTTATGTAGAGGAAGGTAATTTGTTTGCATTACTGGGAGCTAATGGTGCTGGAAAATCTACAACAATTGATATTCTTTGTACATTATTGAATTATGATAGTGGAGAAGTGATTATAGATGGGCATAAGTTAGGTGTAGAGGATAATAAGATTAAAGAAAAAATTGGAGTAGTATTTCAAGAAAGTATACTAGACCCACTCTTGACAGTAAGAGAGAATCTTACAATTCGTGCAAAATTTTATATTAAGAATAAAGATAAAGTAAGACAAATTGTGCATGAATCTGCTTTATCTGTAGGAGCTATGGAATTTATAGATAGACCATATGGTAAATTGTCTGGAGGTCAAAAGCGTAGGGCTGATATAGCAAGAGCTCTTTTAAATACTCCTAAAATACTGTTTCTAGATGAGCCTACAACAGGGCTTGACCCAGAAGCTAGAAAATGTGTATGGGATACTATATTAAAATTACAAAAACAATATGGTTTTTCTATAGTTCTTACAACCCATTATATGGAGGAGGCTTCAAAAGCTGATTATATTGTAATGCTTGATTATGGTGTTATAACAGCAAAAGGTTCACCTCATGAACTAAAATATAAATACAAAGCAAATAATTTAGATGATGTATTTTTGAATATAGTTAGAAATAGAGGTGAAAAAAATGTTTAATATAGCACAAAGAAATATAATGATTTTTTTAAGAAATAAAAGAGGCGTATTTTCATCTTTTTTAGGTGCAATAATTGTAATCGCTATATATGTTATTTTTTTAGGAGAAAATTTGAAGGAAGGTTATCCAAATATTAAAGACATAGATATATTAATGAATAGTTGGGCAATGGCAGGAATTATTTCTGTTGTTTCTGTAACTACAACAATGGGTTCATTTGGAGTTACAGTATTGGATAAGGAATTAAAAAGAACCAAAGATTTTTATTGTTCGCCTGTTAAGATGAGAGAGCTGGTAGGAGGATATATTTTAAGTTCATATTTAATTGGTGTAATTATGAGTATATTTACATTTATACTTGCAGAGATATATATTGTATTAAGTGGGGGACAATTTTTACCTATGCTTTCTATTATAAAGGTCATTGGTGTAATATTATTAACAGTTTTATCATCTAGTGCAATGATATTTTTTATTGTAAATTTGTTAAATAGCATAGATACATTTGCAACTGCTTCTACGATTATAGGTACTCTTATTGGATTCTTGACAGGAATTTATATACCTATTGGAAGCTTACCTCAAGCAGTACAAACCATTATAAAGTTATTTCCAATTTCACATGGGACTGTATTACTTAGACAAATTATTACGGAGTCTCCATCAAAAGTAACATTTGTGGATTCAACAAATGTATTGACTGCATTTAATGAACATATGGGAGTAACATTTGGTGGTATTGGCAGTTTACCTGAAACTTCAATTCATATTATGTTTCTAGTTATTTCTGCAATAGTCTTTTATTTTGTTACTATACTTATGGTATCAAGAAAAGAAAGCTAGAAATTAATAGTAGGAAAATACAGTATAGTCTTTTTATAGAAATCAAAAGAAAGGATGTGTTAGAGTGAAAGTAGTAATTGAAACTCCATTAGATGGAGAAGAGGATGAAATTATCATAAGATGCAGAAATCTTGATGATGAAATGCTTAAATTGATTTTTAACATCAGGATGCAAAGAGAGTCTCTTATAGCATATAAAAATGAACAACTCTATCGTATCAATCCTTTAGATGTTTATTACTTCGAATCTGTAGATAATCATACTTATCTTTATTGTAAAAATGATGTTTATGAGTTTAAGAAGAAGCTTTATCAGATTGAGGAAATTTTTTTTAATAGTGATTTTCTTAGAATATCCAAGTCTGTAATATTAAATCTTACAAAAATAGACTCAATTGTACCAGCGTTTAATGGTAGATTTGAAGTAATACTAGATAATGGTGAAAAGACAATTATTTCACGTCAATATGTACCAATATTGAAGAAAAAACTAAGGATATAAAGGAGTTGATTGAATATGAATTTAATAAATATACTAAAGAATGTAGTTCGTTGTTTTTGTATGATAACTACAGGAGTTTTAATATCTGTTTTTACTTCTTGTCTATTATTTAGCCCTGATGAGACATTTAGTATAAGTATTTTCCAACAGATTTTATTAATTGCATTGGTAACATCTCTATCCACATTAATTTTTTATTCAAAACGAGAACTAGGTAGAAAAGAGTTACTAATTCGTCAAGTAATTCATATGATTTTTCTGTTTGTTTTTGTTATGTGGTTTTCATTTAAAAGTAATTGGATTGATAGTGGGCATATTTTTCAAGCTCTGTTTATAGCACTATCTATATTTATTATCTATCTTTGTATAACACTTGCTACTTGTAAAAGAGATAAGAAAGAATCTATTTTACTAAATAAAGGTCTGAAAGAATATAGGAAAAATAAAATTAGTAAATGATAGCTAAAGTAATTCAACAAATTGTAAATTTATTATTAATTAAGTTTTTATACAAGTCATTTATTTAAGATAGCAATTTATATTAAGAAGAAAATTCTTGTATGAGTTATAATACTTAAAAGGAGATGATGAGGTTGAAAACAAATACAGATGTGATTATGGAAATCATTGATTATATAGAAGAACATCTTACAGAAAATCTAAATCTAGATAAAATAGCTGATGTTGCTAGTTATTCAAAATATCATTTACACAGAATGTTTACAAATATTGTGGGATGTACTATACATCAATACATTAAAAGAAGGAGACTTACTGAAGCAGCTAGACAACTTGTATTTACAGATAAATACATTATAGATATAGCTCTTACAGTTGGATATGCTACACACCAGTCTTTCACATTAGCATTTAAAACTTTATATAAAGAATCTCCACAAATATATAGAAGTAAAGATGAATTTTATCCTATTCAACAAAGATTTGTTTTAAATTCAAATCATCAAATCCAAAATGTAGAGTGTATTTCTTATACAAGTATTAATTATGAACGAAGAAGAGATGAAATCAATTCTTATCTCAACTTTAATATTAATTGTGAGGTGAAAGTAGCATGAATTTAGTACCACATGTGATTGAACAGACAGGTCAAGGTGAAAGGTCTTATGATATATATTCAAAACTATTAAAAGATAGAATTATATTTATAGGGGAAGAAATTAATGATGCTATTGCAAGTTTGGTAGTAGCTCAATTACTATTCTTAGAATCAGAAGACCCAGATGCAGATATAACTATATATATAAATAGCCCAGGAGGGGTTGTAACATCAGGGTTTGCTATATACGATACTATGAACTATGTCAGATGTGATGTATCAACTATTTGTATTGGTATGGCTGCAAGTATGAGCGCCTTTTTACTTGCTGGAGGTACAAAAGGAAAAAGATATGCCCTACCTAATGCAGAGATTATGATACATCAACCTATGGGTGGTGTTAAAGGGCAAGCAACAGATGTAAAAATAGCAGTAGATAATATATTGAGAAAAAAGGAAAAATTAGATAGAATTCTTTCTGAGAATACTGGAAAATCAATAGAAGATATTAGAATAGATACAGATAGAGATAATTTTATGTCTGCACTGGAAGCTAAAGAATACGGATTAATTGATTGTATAATGGAGAAAAGAGAGTAGAGTACTCTTTTAAAAGCTTAATATATAGTATATAACTAATATTAAAATAATCATGTTTAAATAAACATGGTTATTTTTTGTTTAAAAAAGAAGTTTTTAAAATGGCAAGTAAATGATTAATAAATAGTAATTTTACATACAAGTTTAGATATTTTCTAGAGATATTAACCAATGTGGTTGTAATGGTATTATAACTTATAGACCACACTGGTTAAGCTGAGTAGAAAATATTAATTTTTTTAATCAACTAATAATAAACCAAAGTGATTTTGAATTTCTCCCTTTTCTCGCAAAGTATTTATTTCAAGTCCATTTGACCTTACTGTAGCAAAAACATCAATACCACATGCTTCCATTGATGGAGCAGTCTTGTTAGGAAAACTACAAGTATCAGGATTACATTTGGCACACTTTGTACAAGGACCACTTCCAAAAGCAATTGCTTTATAGTATCCATCTAAAAAAAGTTCTCTTGCTATTTCAACAGCTAGAGGAGTAACAATACTCATTTTGTGACATCGAAATAAAATAGCTTTTCTGTAACAATCTATTATTGCTTGTGTCTGTTGATAAGTTGGAGTGTTGGGCGGACAACAATGACTATGACCATATGTATTACAACCAAACTGACACTTATAAATTGTCCATGCCGCTGTGACAATCGTTTTAGGGTCTATTGAAACTGCAATATCAGCTCCACTGGATTTTAACATTTCAAAGTATTTTTTCATAATTTACCTCCTACCAAAAATAGTTTAATTTTTTATATTGTATGAATGATTAAATTTTACATATTCTTATACTTATGGTAACGCAAAAATACATATCAATCAAATCGAAGTATTTAAATTATGAATTCAATAAAAATGAACTATAAATATACATGATAAATAAACTTACCTACTGATTTTTTGTCGTTAAAAATTTTCTAACTTTCAATAACAAAATAAGAGGAAATACCATATATTACTTATGTCTGTAATATATAAAAGACAAAGGAGTTGTACATTATGATTACAATAAGTTTGTGCATGATTGTTAAAAATGAGGAAGAAGTTATAGGCAGATGTTTAGAGTGTGTAAAGGATATAGTAGATGAAATTATAGTTGTAGATACTGGTTCTACAGATTCCACAAAAGAAATAGTTTCAAAATATACGGACATGGTGTACGATTTCGAATGGATAGATGATTTCTCTGTTGCGAGAAATTTTTCATTTTCTAAAGCTTCTAAAGACTATATAATGTGGCTTGATGCAGATGACATAATTTTAGAAGATGATAGAAAAGAATTATCAAAAGTTAAGGAAAATTTAGATACTTCTATTGATATGGTCATGGCAAAATATAATGTATCATTTGATGAAAACGGAAAACCAACTTTATCATATTATAGAGAACGCTTATTTAAGAGAAGTTCTAATTATAAATGGGTTGACCCTATTCATGAAGTAATACCTCTTGTTGGAGAAATATTTTATTCTGACATTGCAATATCACATAAAAAACTTCACAGACAGGACCCTTTAAGAAATCTCAGAATTTTTGAAAAAATGATTTCAGAAGGTAGGATATTGGAGCCAAGACATCAGTTTTATTACTCAAGAGAATTGTATTACAATGCAAGGTATAAAGACGCTATAGAAGGTTTTACTAAGTTTTTAGACTCTTCAAAAGGGTGGATTGAGGACTGTATAAGTGCTTGCAGAGATTTAGCCACATGCTATTACTTAATTAATGATGAAAAAAGTGCCTTATATTCTTTATTTAGAAGCTTTGAATTTGATGAGCCAAGAGCAGAAGTTTGCTGTGATATAGGAAAGCACTTGTTTGATAGACAAAGATATAAAGAAGCTATTTTTTGGTATAAGGTAGCGTTAACTAGAGATAAAAATGACATTAATGGAGGATTTAAGTCAAATGATTGTTATGGATACTTGCCGTGTATACAATTAAGTGTATGCTATGACAAACTAGGAGAAATGGATAAAGCCATATCTTATCATGAAAAAGCAAAAGAAATCAAACCTAACGATAGTGCTATTTTATACAATGAAAATTATTTTAGTAAATATAAAAGTTATTAATAAGTCACAATAATACTAATTTTGACATATTATGTAGAGAGCATGAAAGCTCAAATATATTAGGAGGTGCTTTAAGTAATGAGTAAAAATAAATATTTTGGCCCATTTGATGGTAATAACCATGATAACAATTATGGTGATTGCAATAGCGGTTGCGATAGTTGTAATAGTTGTGACTGTCATCATGGTTGCCCACCATCATGTATAGGTCCAACAGGTCCAATGGGTCCCAGAGGTAGAACAGGTCCCACAGGCCCAACAGGTACAACCGGACCAATGGGTCCAACAGGAACAATAGGAAACACAGGAGTAACAGGAAACACAGGAGCAACAGGGTTAATAGGCCCAACAGGAGCAACAGGTTCAGCAGGCCCAACAGGAGCAACAGGAGCAACAGGATTTGGAGTAACAGGTCCAACAGGAGCAACAGGAGATACAGGAGCAGATGGAGTAACAGGTCCAACAGGCCCAACAGGCCCAACAGGAGTAACAGGAGCAAATGGAATAACAGGTCCAACCGGGATAACAGGAGCAACAGGATTTGGAGTAACAGGTCCAACAGGTCCAACAGGAGCAACAGGAGTAGGAGCAACAGGAGCAACAGGTCTAATAGGTCCAACAGGAGCAACAGGAACACCTGGAACAACAGGCCCAACAGGCCCAACAGGTCCAACAGGAGCAAATGGATTGATAGGCCCAACAGGAGCAACAGGAAATACAGGGGCAGATGGAGCAACAGGTCCAACAGGCCCAACAGGAGCAACAGGAAATACAGGAGCAGATGGATTGGCAGGCCCAACAGGCCCAACAGGTCCAATAGGAACACCTGGAGCAACAGGTCCAACAGGAAATACAGGAGCAACAGGGGTAGGAATAACAGGAGCAACAGGAGCGACAGGAGCAACAGGTCCAACAGGAGCAGATGGATTAGTAGGTCCAACAGGAGCAACAGGAAACACAGGAGCAGATGGAGTACCAGGTCCAACAGGTCCAACAGGAGCAACAGGAAACACAGGAGCAGATGGAGCAACAGGCCCAACAGGAGCAACAGGAAACACAGGAGCAGATGGAGTACCAGGTCCAACAGGAGCAACAGGAAATACAGGAGCAGATGGAGCAACAGGAGTAACAGGTCCAACAGGGGCAACAGGAAATACAGGAGCAGATGGAGCAACAGGCCCAACAGGAGCAACAGGAAATACAGGAGCAGATGGATTAGTAGGTCCAACAGGAGCAACAGGATTAGCTGGGGCAACAGGAGCGACTGGAGCAACAGGAATAGCAGGAGCTAGTGCAATAATACCTTTTTCATCAGGTATACCACTATCACTTACAACTATAGCTGGTGGATTAATAGGAACACCAGGATTTGTTGGTTTTGGTAGTTCAGCTCCAGGTGTAAGTATAGTTGGTGGAACAATAGATCTTACAAACCCAGCAGGAACATTGACTAACTTTGCATTTTCAATGCCAAGAGCTGGAACAATAACATCTATTTCAGCATATTTTAGTACAACATTAGCACTTTCACTTATTGGTTCAACAGTTACAATTACAGCTACACTTTACCAATCAACTACACCAAATAATACATTTACAGCTGTACCAGGAGCAACAGTTACACTAGCTCCACCACTTACAGGGTTATTGTCAGTAGGAACAATTTCTACTGGAATAGCAACAGGATTAAGCATACCAGCAACAGCAGAAACTCGTTTCCTATTAGTATTTACTGCATCAGCTTCAGGTCTTTCATTAGTTAATACTGTAGCAGGATATGCAAGTGCAGGAATTTCAATTAGTTAGATTAAATAATTGAAATAAACAGACTTCCAGCATCTAATTTAGATGCTGGAAGTTTTTTATTTTGATATCAATTGATAAAGCATAATATAGAGTACTGGTATATAATATAAAATAATAACATGAAATTAGAGATAGAATTGTCTAGGGGGATATTATGAAAACTAAAATTGAAGAATTAATGAACCGTTTTGTAAAAGATTACAATAAGTCAAATAATGTAAATTCAAAATGGCAAGAACTTTTATTTGCCTATGCATCTGCTGAAGATGAAATGTTTCAGCAGTTAAAAAAAGTTATAGGAACATCTCATGCTATGCCAAAAGACTTCTTGAAAGATGGTAAGACTATAATTACATATTTTATACCCTTTGATAAAAACATAAATGATAGTAATATTGGAGGGCTTGAATGTTCAGAAAGTTGGGCAAGAGCTTATATAGAAACTAATAAATTGATTTCTGACTTGAATACTTTTTTATGTGAAGAGCTAGGAAATATGGGGTTTGACTCCTACGCTATTCCTGGGTCATATAATTTTGACAATGATAAATTGATTAGTGATTGGTCACAAAGACATGTAGCATTCATAGCAGGTCTTGGAACTTTTGGTCTAAATAATATGCTTATTACAGAAAAAGGATGTTGTGGAAGGGTAGGAAGTATAATCACAAGTTTAAAATTAGAACCAACTAAAAGACCAGAAAAGGAATACTGCTTGTATAAACATAATAACAGTTGTAAAAAGTGTGTAAGTAAATGTGTGAAAGAAGCTTTAAAAGAAGATGGGTTTGATAGAAATAAGTGTTATGAAATGTGCATGATAAATGAGAAAAAATATTCTTATATAGGTGGATGTGATATCTGTGGAAAATGTATAGTTGGAGTTCCATGTTCAGTAATAAACCCATCAATGTAAAAAGTTTCTGTTAATTAACAATTCTAATTTGATATGTAATAAACTACAAATATAAATAAAAAATAAAGAAATTTATGTTGATTGACAACTATTTGTGCTATTGATAGACTTATATGTATTGCTGTGGTATAAGGAGGGGTGAGACTTTATGCTTGATTTAATCTTTATTTTTGCATAGCAAGGGCTATTGCAACTATAAAATTTAATATACAGATAGCCCTTTGCTATTCCTAATAAAAAATTACTGTTTAATAGGAGAGCAAAATGAGCTATAAAAAAGCAATACATGTATTACCAGAAGAATTACTTGAATTGATACAAGAATATGTGGATGGAGAATGTATTTATATTCCCAGAAAATCAAACAATAAAAGAGAATGGGGAAGTAATACATCTACTCGTGAAGATTTAACAATTAGAAATATGCAAATTTATGAAGATTATCAAGTTGGTCATGATTTGCAATATTTATCAGAAAAATATTATCTGTCTTTGAAGAGTATTCAAAGAATTATATTACAAGAAAAAAGAAAAGATATTTAAATGTAAGCCAGTATAGTTATATAGCTATACTGGCTTATTTTCTTTTGTTAAAAATGTTTAAGGTATAGTTTTTTTTTAGTGGATGCTATAATTTAATTAATTTCAGAAGCTTATATAATAATAAAATCCAGAGGTAGTGTCTATATTAAGAGAAAATAATTTGTTATATAAGTATATAATTGAAATTAAAATTTATTAAAAATTAGGAGGTACTATTTTGAAAAAAATGCTTGATTATATTCCACCTTTTCACAACTTTCTATTTTAGCAATATTATAGAAAGGAAATTGTATTTATGCAAAAAATTACTTGGGAGATTGAGTATAAATCCCAATTGCCAGTAATTAGGTACTGCAAAAAATGTGGAAAAAAGACTGAATATATTTGTTCAGATTTATTTAGAGTGAATGCTCAACATAAGTATTTAGATATTTGGTTAATATATAAATGCTCAAATTGTGATTCTACATGGAATTCAACCATATATTCTCGTATTAATCCAAAAAACTTAAATCCAGAAATATTAGAACAATTTTATACGAATGATTATAATCTTGTTAAACAATATGCTATGAATGTTGGGCTTTTACATAGAAATGGGGCGGAAGTTGGTATCCCAGAATATAAAATAGTAGGTCAAGATATTTGTATTGATGACCTTACACAAGTTCATATTGCAAGTAAGTATCCATGTCAATTAAAGGTATCCACATTATTACGTGAGAAGCTTGGCTTATCTCGAAAGGTCTTTGAAGACATGCTAGACTGTGGGATGATAAAAAGTATATCTGGAGTTGACTTAAGGAGAAGTAAATTAAATTATGAGATTGTGTTACAAATTGGAAAGAGTAAACAAGAATATTTAAATCAGTTAGACTAGCCGGTTTAATATGTTTTATGTAACATCATTTTAAATAAGTATAGCAGCTTTAAAAATACAAAGAAGCTATACTTATTTATGTATAATAGCATTATCTTTTTTCTAGATTTTCTAATATCTCGTAGTAGTGTGTTGTAGCTAGTACACTTGGCTTACCTTTTTTACAGAAAGATAACTTGGATAGCTTTGGGACTACACGCTCAACAACAATCTGATTATCTGGCATTTTAGATTCAAGTATCTTTAATGCTTCTAGAAATCTCTTATCCTTCTTTGCACGATTATAAAATGATAAAACATAAACATAAAGAAATAGATTGTAATTGCGGAAAGGATATTCAACTTGCATGAATAATGTACCAATTCCATAGTGGCAAGGTCCGATTGGTTTTCTAATTGTCCAATGTTCAAGTAAAAAATCCACAGCCTTATCAAGTTTTGATTCTTTATTTAAATAGTCGCTAAAACGGAATGCATCTAATATATTAAGTGTTGGAAGTGGGTTTGAGTACTCAGTTTCTGGACCTCTACCAAAACTGAACTTATTGCAACGCCAACCACCATCAGTATACTGAGTATCTAAAAAGTATTGAAACGTCTTTTGGATTCTAACATCTGAAGCATATCCCATGTGGCAAAGTGCATTGGTTGCATTAGCTGTATGGCAGGGATAAATACCTCCTTTTGGATATAATTTAAAACGCCCATCTTCTCTCCATGTGCTAAATATCAAGTCAGCACATTCTTTAAGTAAAGTATCAGTAGGTTTCATACCCAATTCCAATAGATAAAGTACACTATCTAGTGTGGTGAAAGGTGAACCTTTCATTAAACGTTTGTCAGGTGTAGCCCAATAGTCTGCACCATTATCATATCTGTGTGACAATATCTCTTCTATATCTGATAAATATTGATTTTCTACGTTCATTTTTTAACTCCATTTCATGTTAGATTCTAACTAAATTTATCAAAAAATTTATTATAATAGTATTGATGCTTATAATTGATTTACTTTATTCAAAATTGCATCTATAGCTGTATCAGGAACAACTGCTAAGTCTTCTGCATTAAAATAATAAATTATATTAGAGTCAAATAATATATTTGAATTTGGTGGAAATTCATCATCTCCAAGCCAAAGTATAAATATCATAGAAGTATTACCTATGTATGTAAACTTATAAGCTAGGTCACCCATTTTTATTTTTTCAGCTCCAATATTCTCCATGACTAATTTATATTTATCTATTTGAGATGTAAAGATTTCTGAAAGTCTTGCTAGAGTTCTATTTAGAAAGTTAGGATAATAAACATTACCTCCAGGAACTTCTTTAAAAGTTATATATTTATTTGTAAGAGGTATACCTTTAGCATTACACAAATACCTAAGCATTAGAATCTTAAGTTCGAAATTTTTACAGAGACTTCCATTACTATTCCAAACTTCTCCACTTGGATAATCAACCGTATACTGTCTACCAAAAAAATCAATATTAAATTTGCTTGAATCACTATTAAAGTCAATATTACTTAAATTACTAATTGTATGAGGGTCTGATTCTTTGAGTTTTTTTCGTGCATAATCAAATGGAACATTATAATTACTTGTTTTAATATTTTTATCCATAATATTTTCCTCCGATTTAAAGACCTAAGTATATATTTGTAAAAGATTTTCTTATTATTGATTTTATTATATATCTAGAATATTACAATATCAAATTAATAAATAAATTTTGTTATTTAAAGGAATCTATTTGACACACTCCCCATAGCTAAAGCAAGGGGATTCTTGGTGGCTAACGACTTAACACTATCTAAACGATAGAATCATAGGTGGTTACAAAGCCAAGCTACTTGGACGGTGTCTTCGCCACTACTACCTTATA
>NZ_JAGWDG010000029.1:0-21919 GCF_020658095.1 Clostridioides sp. ZZV14-6009 | reverse complement strand
ACTTCCTTTCAGTTTTTACTACTGATTTTATAGTACAATACATTTTTTTGAAAATCAAGTAAAATAAATAACCTATCAGTTAGGCTTACATCTTCCACCTCCTATGGCGAGGAAGAGGAATTTCGCCATTATAGGTTAAATTAAAATAACATTTGCGAATTTTAAATTAAATTCATTTATATGTTAATTGTATTTTAAATTTTTCCATATTTCAACCAAATAATATCAAATATATTGATTATAGTTTAAATTTTAAATAATTCGTAATATTATTTAGTTTACAATTTTTACCTTACCTCTATCTAATACCATTTTAAGAGAATTTTCAACAGTTTCAATAACATCTTTATAACTCAAATATATGTTTATATAAATATAATCTTCATCTAAATTGTATTCAGTTACTCTACAATACAAGAGTTTTCCTCCATCTAATAAATTACTCAAAATATAATTATCTTTTCTTGGAACATAACCTATTACATATCCAGTTTCTCCAACTATTCTGATAGCATTTTCATCATATAAATTATCTTTCTCTCTGTTTAGATAGTATATCTTACTCTTCTCCAATTCCTTTTCCAGATATTCTCTATTTCTAAACCTTGAGCCAGCAACAGCTACTGAAGTCAAATAAATATCTTTACCATGCTCATTTACCTTCAGCTTTTTAGTATTTACAAATTCTTTTTTTAAATTATTACTTTTATATAATAATCGTCTTAACTCATCTTTTAATTTGATATTTTTTTCTTTTTCATAAGCTTCTTTAACTATTTGCATTTCTTTAAGAGAGAGTCTCTCTCTATACCTCTTTAAAATATTTATAGATTCTTTACGTACTTCATTTATGTTTCCAAAAATTCCTTTTAAAGATAGATTCTTTCCTTCAGGGTATAGTGATTTACTACCTTTAAGGACAATAAAAAATAACATATCATCGTAATATTCTTGTGTTAATTTATTTTTTTCTATGTCTTCCATTTTTCCAATTAACTCTTCTGTTTTAAATGTTTTTTCAAAAAAGTCTAATAACTTTAACTTACAATTTGCACTTCCCTTTTTAGATATATGCCAATACACCTCAAAATCTCGAATATCTTTATTTAAATATGGCAATAAATCATCAAAAGATAAACGTACATCATAAATTTTTGACATTTTTATCATATCTTCTATCTTTCCATCGGCTTCATTTAATGCTTTAAAGAATACACTTTTCCACTTTTCACTGAGTAAAACATTATTCATTTCTTTCTTAAATTCAACTTTATCACAACTTACTTTATCATCTTCTAAAACACCTACTGCTATTAAAAAAATAGAATATAGACTATCAAAGCTAGTCCCATAGCTTGTTACAATTGGCAGAAATTGATTCACTAATTCCACCTTATTCCCTATATATTTAAATTCTACACTTAACAAATAATTACATATAAGATGTGCTAAGTTGTTTACCTTATCTTTATCTAAATCTCGTCTTTCAAGATATTCGCTTAAATCTACTGTAGAAATAATATAGTTCATTAGTAATCCTTCATATTTTTTATCTTTATATCCTTCTTCGATTAAATAAGAGGTTATTTTAGAATCTAGATTTTCTATATTGACAATGGCAAATACTTTTATTGAACCTGTAGATATTCTAGATAGATTAAACAAATAGGTATTGTAAAATTCAAGTTTTCTAATAGTATTACTTAAATAAAATATGTATTCTCCAGATTTAGAAAATGTATCAACTACTTCTCTTATATTGTCTACATCTAAATAATTTTCACTTAAAACAAGCCCAAGTTTTACATACTCATCTTTTTCACTTGTATATATTAAATCCTTTGTTAGCTGATATAACCACTTTTCATCAATTATTCTCTCCTTTATTAGAGTATTTATCTTTTTCATAAAAATTTCAAAATAACAAATTAGAGACTTATGATTATACTCCTCTAACACGTCAATTTTATTAGATTCACTTCTATAAATATTTAAAATATTCTCTACCAAATTATTTGCAAGTTCTACTTGTTCTCTTAAAGGTATCTTTTCGTATATACATAAATAATTCATTTCAAATGACTCTTTATATCCATCATAATCCTTAATCTTTTGTAGTTGCTTAAAAATACTGCCCACTAAATTATCCTCCTTTACATTATTATAATTTATATTGATTATACTACTTATTTTAGTGAATTTACATTTTTACACATAAAAAAATATTACTAGAAATTAAGATTTCCAGTAATACTAATTGTACAAATATTAAAGTTACATCGCTTAACAATGATTTTGTTAAGTTAAAATTTATTTTTTTAAATACATACTCATTTTAAATTAGAATTTATTTATCAAGTTCCATTAACTTTACAACTAGCTCTTCACAAATTTCTTTTATTGTTTTATTATCTGTATTTACAATAATATCTGCTGATGCCATATATTTCGCTTCTCGTCTTTTCATCAAATCAGATATAAATTCAACATTCATATTATTATTAAGTATTGGTCTTTCATCACTATGTTTAACACGTTGAAGAATAGTTTCTGGACTTGCTGTTAATAAAACAATTCTTCCACTTTTTTTCATATATTCTACGTTTTTATCTCTAAGTACGATTCCTCCCCCACAGGAAACAACTAGTCCTTCTCTTTGTTGAAAACTTATTAATGCTTGGCTTTCAAGATTTCTAAAATATTCTTCCCCTCGTTTTTCAAATATTTCAGAAATACTCATTCCTTGATGCTCAACTATATATGCATCTGTTTCTACTTGCTCCATTTCTAATAGATGACTCAAGTATGATGATACAGTACTTTTTCCGACCCCCATAAATCCAACAAGCATTATATTATAAGAGAATAAATTTTTAGCCTGTATTTTCTTACTATTTTTTACTATATATCTAAAAATATCTATAATTTCATTTTCAAACTTATGACCTTTTAGCTTCTCAATCAACGCTACTTCTTTTTTATTTTCATAGTCTGGCTGTAAAATGGGAATACCTTTTTCCTTTTTAATATCAATAATACCTTTTATACATTCCATTCTTTTCTCAAGTAAATCAATCAGCTCATCATCATATAAATCTATTTTTTCTCTTATTTTTTCTATATTTTCCATTGTGACACCTCTTCTTTCAGACATGTTAAAATTAAAAATACTTACAATTATATTATACTAATGTTACATATTATAATCATGTACTTTTTCTTTTTCATATCTCATGTTTACAAACAATGCAAGTAAAATTCCAACAAACGTTATAGCTACATTAAATAATACAACGTATTTTGGACCATTTACTCCACCAGATTTTGTAATAAATCCAGCTATATTTAAAATAACATAGTTAGCTATACTAGATGCAATCATAACTATAGATGTTATTTTTCCTTTATTAGTTGGAAACATTTCATTTGCTGTCGATGTAGTCAATTGAAGCACACCACCTGCTGCTGAATAACCTATTACAAATCCTCCTATCATACAGATAGTTGGAGTCTGAACAAAGTACACAATTAATAACATAATTGAAGCTATCACAGGATAGATAACAAGTATTCTTATTGGCTTAACATATTTTTTTATAAGTACAGAAGTTATTAACACTGCAAAGATTACTCCCATTGAATAAAAAGATTGAATTTTTGTAGGGTCAGCCATACCATATAATTTACCTAATTCTTGATTACAATTTAGCCATAGTACAAATGTAGATGTACATGTAAATCCAATACAAACAAGAGCTATACTTGTTGGTGTAAACTTCATTTTTTCTGACTTGACAGCCTTTCCATTATTATCAATAACATTGTTAGCTGGAGGAAATGGCAATACAGCTATTAAAATTGCATCTATAATAATAAGAACAGCTGTTACTATAAAAATAACTTTAAATGATATTGAATTTGCTGCAACAAATCCAATTATAAAAGGAAGTAAAAATTGCGCTAAAGCTATTGTGAATTTAGTAAACATATTTGCTATTGTTCCTAGACTAGCAAATATCTCCATGCAAGAAGGTGTTACACAAGTATCTAAAAATGAGTTTGCTGCGCCTCCAATTATTGCAAATATATACGCTATGTAAAAATTTGGTGAAAATACAATTCCAACAAAGAAAATTGCATGTAGAAAATTACCTATAAGTCCACTTACCTTTCTTCCATATTTATCTGAAATAGGGCCTGCAAATGGATATGATATAAGTCTACCTAACCCTAATGCAGCAATAACAGCTAAAACAATACTCACATCAAGAGTTCCATCTGATAAAGTCTTAGCTCCCCACATAGATGCAAATTCTGGTTTATATTGTCCTAAAATTGAAATTCCAATACCAAGTAAAAAATATGAAAAATACAAAGCTATGGCAGTAGGATAGTATTTTTTATTATTCATAGTTATTCTCCTATTCTCGTTAATTTCTTAACATTTTTATATACAATAAACGCATTCCCATAATGGGTTTAAAGAATAGTTAAACTTTTACATTTAACTAGGCCATCGATACAAAACCCACTATGACAATTTGTAAAGTAATATCAAAACATTGAGATACATATATTCTACATTATTAAAATATTATTTTTTCGTCTATTTAAAGTATAATTCTTTAATTTCTTCTACAGGCATTTCCAATCCAGTGTATAGATTAAAAGCCTCAGCTCCTTGATATAATAACATTCCTAACCCACCAATAGCTTTACAACCATTAGCTTCAGCATCCTCAATCATTTTTGTTTTATTTGGATTATAAACAACATCTGTTACAACTAACTCTTTTCTTAATACACTAACATCTTTTATATTAGTTTCATTGTCATGAGGTTTCATCCCAATAAGCGTTGCATTTGTCAAAATATCACTTGATGATACTTCTTCATAAAGTTTTTCTGTGTCTGCTAAATCATATAAATTAACAATACATCCTGGTACTTCTTTCTTTATATTTTCAATTGTTTGTTCCGCTCTTTTATAAAAATCATCCTTAGCATTGAAAATAGATATTTCTCTTGCTCCATCTAATGCACATTGTACTTGTATAGCAGTTGCCGCACCACCAGCACCCATAATTGTAAGTTTTTTACCCTTTACTTCAACTCCATTTTCTTTTAAATTACGAACGTAACCCACACCATCTGTTATATGTCCAATTAACTTTCCATCTTCATTTACAATTGTATTGCATGCTCCAATTATACGAGCTGCTGGAGAAAGTTCATCCATATATTCTGTAACAGCAGTTTTACATGGCATTGTTACATTTGCTCCTTTTATGTTGAACGTCTTTATAGCTGAAAGTGCATCTTTTACCTTGTCCACAGTAATATCAAAAGCTAAGTATCTATAATCTAAGTCTAATTTTTCAAAACTATAATTATACATTAGTGGTGATTTAGAATGCCCCACTGGTGTACCTATTAATGCGAATAACCCTGTTCTACCTGAAATTTCCATAATTATTATATCCTCCCAATATCATCAATTTCTTTGCAAATAATCTATTTAATTATTTGCAAAGAAACATCTATTTAATTTCAACTATATATTTAATGCTACTTCAAAAGCTTCTTTTGTTGCATCCAATGCTCTACGAGCCTTTACTGCATCCCCAACAACATAAGTTTCATTCACAAATTTCTTTACTTCTTCGCTTAATGGGTCATAATTACGAGAACCCATAGCAAGCACTACTGAATCAAACCCTTTTAAATTATCTTCTGTTCCATCTGCAAGTGAATAGTCAACTCCATCGTTATAGAACTTAGCAACTTTAGCACCAGTAACAGTATGTATATTGTAACTTTTAAAATCATCCATAAGGAATTTACGATGTTCAGAAATTACATCTGCACCAACTTGTTCTCTTAATTCAATAACAGTAACATCATGTTCTTGTTCACCAAGGAATGCTGCCACTTCACAACCAACCATTCCACCACCAACAACAAGAACTTTCTTTCCACAAGATTCTTTTCCATCAAGAAGATCAACTGCATGTATTAATCCTGATTCATTAATTCCTGGTATAGGAAGTACAAGTGGAGTTGCACCAGTAGCTACAATAACTGCATCAGGTGATTTTTCTTTTATAAACTCTACTGTAACTTCTGTATTAGTGTATATTTTTACACCATATTGATTACATTTTGAAATATAACTACGAACTAAATTAGTGATATCTCCTTTACCTGGAGGATATGCAGCTAAACGCATTTGCCCACCAAGCATTTCAGATTTTTCAACTAGAGTTACCTTATGCCCTCTCTCAGCACATACCCATGCTGCAAGCATACCTCCGACACCGCCACCAACAACAAGAACTTCTTTTGTAGTTTCAGCTGGTTTAAGTTCAGCTTCATGACCTAATATCGGATTTGCAAGACATGCTATAGGCTTACCTTGGAACATATTTGGTACACAACCTTGTAGACATGCAATACATGGTATCATTTCATCTAACTTACCATTTTTAGCTTTGTTAGGCATGCCTGGGTCAGCTAAACTTTGTCTACCAAATGCAACTAAATCACATCTGCCTTGACGAACCATCAATTCAGCAAATTGAGGCTCTGTATAGCGACCAACAGTTATTACTGGTATACTCACAGATTTTTTTATTTCTGTAACTAAATCTGCACTAAATCCAGCATGAAGAACTGTAGGAGCCCACATATATTCATCATGTATATGTATACTACGTGAAACATGAAGTCCATCTACTCCACAATCTTCTAAATAAGCTGCGATTACTGAACTATCATGTACATCAATTCCACCTAAAATATCATCTGTACTATTTATACGACATAGTATTGCTATAGAATCTCCTACCTTTTTACGTATATTTTCAATTATAAGACGAGGTAATCTCATTCTATTTTCAAAACATCCACCAAATTCATCTACACGTTTATTTGTTCTTGGTGATATAAAACTACTAACTAAATATCCATGAGCACAGTGAACTTCAACAGCATCCACACCAGCTTTTTTTGCACGTAACGCAGCATCTCCATAAGATTCTATAAGCTCATATATTTCTTCAGTTGTTATTGCTAATGGTGTATTACGTCCATTTGATGCAGGTATTGCAGAAGCAGCTTTTAAAGGATACCCTGCAATTTTTTCATTTCCTTCAGAACCAGCATGTTGTAATTGTATAGATACTTTTGAACCAGCATTATGACAGGCATCTATTACATTTTTGAAACTATCTATTGTACTATCATCATACAAACAAGGTTTATGAGGTCCTCCTTTAGCTTTCTTATCCACAACACTAGATTCTATAGTTATTAATCCAAAACCACCTAAGGCACGTTCAAGATAATAAGCCTTAGAAGTTTCACTTAAAGTACCATCTGTGTTTGCAAAATTATTTCCCATTGGAGGAACTACAAAACGGTTTGGAACTATCATTGAACCAATTTTTATAGGTGTAAACATAGAACTAATCTTCATAAGGTTTTCCTTCCTTTCAAGTTTTATATTTTTTTCTTATATTTTTATGCTTCATATACTTTAATATCGAATAACTCTATTTTTATTTTGGAGATACTTCTGGCCATGCTTTATCTAATACTTTTTTAGTTGCCTTAAATACAGTCTCAGCTGCAGTTGATAATCCTTTAGCTACTAAAGAATCAGATATTACTTCAACGCCTATAACTTCTGGTGATATATTATGTTCTTTGATTATTTTTACAAAATCTTCTGTATTTCCATATCCTTCACCTGGAGCTACACGGTCATGTAGTGATTCATCTCTAAGTTTTTCATAAGGTGTCTCTAAAACATCACAAACTTGAATTGATACTATCTTTTCTGCTGGAACAGGGGCAAGGTCATCTACTGTTTGTTTTGCTCTAGCCCAGTGCCATGTATCTAATATAAGCATTGCATTTTCACGGTTACATCCTTTTACAACACGCCAAGCAGTAGCTAAATCTGGCACACCGCTGTATGGCATAAACTCAAGTCCTATAATAAGTTCTCCTGCTCTATCACATAATTCTCCCAATGCAGTTATAATTTGTTCTTCTGGTACCATTTCTAATAGACCACAATTTATATGTTTAACATTAAATAAACGAGCCATATGATAAACATTTTGCTCTTTTTCTTGTTGTGCTTCTGTTCTATCTTCTTTAGTTCCCCATTGAGTTATATATTCTACTTCTGTAACTTTCATATTATATTCATCAAGAATTGAAAGCATTTCTTCGTCTGTAACTCCAGCATTTTTTGCATCTACATAATTTTCAGCACGTAATCCAATACCATCAAATCCAGCTTCTTTTGCAATGCGAACTCTGTCGCGAAATGAAACTTCTGTACCTAATGTATAAGAACTAATAGTAATTGGAATGTTAATATTTTTTTGATTATCCATAATTTAAATATGCCCCCTTTAATTTCTTTATAATTAATCTTTTTTTTGATTTTATTTTTTTATTTATTCTACTAGTAGTATCATTTTACTTTAAAAACAAAAATATTTTTTTGATTTATCTTTATCTAGATTTTATAAATTTATTGTATCATGAGACTTTGTTAATAACAAATTGATAATTTCCTATCAATTCATAGATTTTGTTTATAGATTTTATTGATAATATAATTTATTAATGTATTCCTTAGCTCTATCTATCTAAAATTTAAGACAAAAAACGATAAATTTTTTTAAAAGCTTTTATTATTATGCTGTAATCATATATAATAAAAATGTGAAAAACTTCTTTAAGGTCAACTTCTTTAAATACATACAAATAAAAAATACGATACTCATGAAAGGATGAACAAAAATTGAATTTATATCACTTACGCTATTTTGTTACATTGGCACATTTAGAGCACTATACAAAAGCAGCAGAAAATTTATCTATAACACAACCAAGTTTGAGCCATGCTATTTCTTTGTTAGAAAGTGAACTTGGAGTGTCTCTATTTGAAAAGGAAGGTAGAAATATAGTTTTAACTAAATATGGTAAAATATTTTTAAAAGATGTGGAAAAATCATTAGAAATCTTAGACTCAAGTGTAAAGTCACTAAAGATAACTGGTACTGGTGAAGGGCAAATTGACTTAGCTTTCCTTAGAACACTTGGTACAGACTTTATACCTGATATGGTTCATAGATTCTTAAAATCTAATCCTGATAAATCAATTGACTTTAAATTCCATACAGGTGTAACTACTGATATTATCCAAGGTCTTAAGGAAAGAAAATACGATATTGCTTTTTGCTCAAAACTTGAAAAAGAGAAGGGAATTGAATTTATACCTGTAGCCAAACAAGATTTAGTATTAATTGTACCATATAGCCACCCACTGGCTACAAAAGATACTATAGATTTAAAAGAAACAATACCTTATCCTCAAATAGTATTTAATCAAAGAAGTGGACTTAGATATATAATTGATGACATGTTTAAAAAAATAAATCAACAACCTAACATAGTTCATGAAGTAGAAGAAGACCAAGTAATTGCTGGATTAGTTGCAAAAAATTTCGGCATAGCTGTAGTCCCAAATATGTCTATGCTTAAGTTTACAAAAGTAAAAGTAATTCAAATCGTTTATCCAAGTTGGGAAAGAAATTTTTACCTAGCAGTTATAAAGGATAGATATTTACCACCTGCGATTAAAAATTTCAAAAACTTTGTCATTAAAAATGCTCAATTATAAGAATTAATAAAAGAGGTTATTTTTAAATAGTCTCTTTTTTAGTATTTCTTCCAAAATAAAAAAATCTATACTTCTAAAAGTATAGATTCTTAACTGACAGTCGGCATCCGAGTCCCAGCAATAATCGTTATATAACAGCAACTGTATTTCAATTCCTGAATAACTTAGTTACTTATATTATATCAATTTTCTAAAAATTTGTCAATCTATCTATCTCATTTTTTCAAGCCATGGTCCAACAGGCTCTATAATTGGAACTTCTTTAAAACCCCAATTTCTTATGTCATTTAAACTAGTTGGAGTGTATATTTTACTTCTTACAGATTTAAATATTTTATTTTTTTCCCCATATTGTATACATTTTGGATTTGCTTCTATTAATCCTCTTCTAGCTCTACTAAGAGGATTACATAGAATATCAGCTATTTCTAAACCCTCTTTGTAATCTACATCTTCCTTTTTTGCAATTATAAAACCTTTTACCTTATCTCTTAACTCTTCATCTATATCTAAATATATTGTTCCATTATTAAAAACATCAAAAAATGCCTTTTGTACTTTTAAATTTGAAACATCATCTCTTGATTCAATAACTATTCTTGCAGACTCTACATTTTCATTATTTACAAATGAATAGAAATTTTGAAGTACATGTATAAAAGCCACAACATAAGGTTCCTTTGAAGGTGCATAATATTTTTTTAATCTAGTCTTATCTACTGTTACTGATATTATGGTGCACTCTAGTTTAGATAGAAATAAAGGTAATTCATCATAAAATAACTTAATTTGTGAATCATCAAACCTTTCAAATGCTCTTGACTTTCTGGATATGTCAGTCAAGTGTATTCCTATATTACTAGTTCCAAAGCAATACTCTTTAAATGCATCCATCTCTTTCCTTAAACAGCAGACATAATCACCTTGACTCACTGCATATTTATATTCAAAAATTACTCCTGTTAATGTAAATGGGTCCTCATGATTTATATCAGCTCTCCCACTTTCATCAATAAACATTATATACTTCTTCTTTATAATTTCACTCACCCTCTTAACATATGATGATATCACCTATATTTATTTTATATGAGTTTTGAAAATATTCCAAGATTTTTAGATAACTTAAACTTAATTTTATAATAAAAAAATTGAGATATAAATAATCAAAGCTTTAGGCTGTTGAATTTTACATCTCAATTTCATTTTATACATTAGTTATATAGTTTTATTATTTTCCAAGAATATCTATTAATTTATCCATGCCTATATAAGATACTCCTCCTCCAATTTGATAAGGAGTTTCAACTCTTTTATTTGCAAATACTCTATTTTGTTCTGATGATAATCCTGAATTATCCATTAAAACTATTGGTGAGTGTAATTTTGCAGCTAATGGACCAGCTGATAAAGCATCTACTAAAGCATCTGATTTGCTAACTAATACAGATTGTAAATCAGTATCGCCATAGAATTTTTCTATAACTTTAGCATTGGTATCTAATCTGTCATTTCCATATATTCTATTTCCTGAAACATCTTCAGTAGTTATTTCATTCATCTTAGCTATTGCTGAATCATTGATTGCATTTGGTCCACCTATAAAATATGCATTTTCTAATTTTCTTTCTGTTAGCCATATATAAGATTCTTCTGTAATTCCATCTTTCTTAACTAATATTATAGGTTGTTTTTCTTCTCCAGCTTTAGAAGCTACAGATAGAGCATCTGCTTCTCCATTTCCAGAAACCATATAAGCTGTCTTTATTTCTTCTCTGTTTCCAAGTTCATTAGCTATTCTTATAGCAGTTTGATATCTATCTTGGCCTGATATTCTCTTTGTCTCTGCATTAAAAGTAGTCTTTATTTCTTGCTCTAATTTAGAACTTATTGCATTTTCTCCACCTATTAAAATTACTGTTTTAGGTGCTAATGAATTCATTTCTGAAATAGTTTCAGTTGGTAATTTATCTGTATTAGTAAGTAATATTGTTGCGTTGTAACTACTTGCCAAAGGTGTTGCTGTTATTCCATCTGCTATTGCATTTCCATTTACTAATACAACAGTATCTGAACTATCAGTACTCCAATTTCCAACTTCACTTATTTTTTTAGCTGTATCAAATCTATTTGCTCCTATAACTGTGTTCCATGTAGGGTTTATTGTTCCATCTTCATTGAAAGTATAATCTTTTCCATCTATTTTTTGAGTTCCTGTTAACATTTTACCTTCTTTGTCTAAATAGTAAGATTTACCTTCTAATTGTTGCCATCCTGTTTGCATTACTCCTGTTTTATCAAAGTAATACTTATTACCATCTATTTCTTGCCATCCTACTACTGATAATCCATCATTTCCTAGATAGTATTTCTTGCCATCTTTTTCTTGCCATCCTGTTTGCATTACTCCATCTGAATTAAAGTAATAAGTTTTTCCATCAATTACCTTCCATCCAGATACTCTTACTCCATCAGTTCCTAAGTAATATTTTTTGTTATTAATTGTCTTCCATCCTGTTTGCATTACTCCTGAAGCATCAAAATAATACATTTTTCCATTTACTTTTAACCAACTATTTTTTTGGTATGTTCCATCAGATTTTACATAATACTTCTTACCATTTTCTGTTTTCCATCCTGTTTGATTTAAGTTTATCTTATATTTTGCTGCTATTTTAGTATAACTGTCATTACTATAATCTATAATTACATCTGAACCTACTGGAACTTGGTCAAATAACCATCTAACCTCTTTATTATGCATTCTTATGCATCCACCAGAAATGTGTTTTCCAATAGAACTTTCATTGTTATTTCCATGTATCCCATATGTATCTCCATAAGTTCCTTTTAATGCTAATCCCATCCATCTATCTCCTAATGGATTTTTTGGACTTCCTCCAGGTATATTTCCTTTATAATATGGTCTATTTTTTATCTTGTTAACTACCTTTGTTTTACCTGTTGGTGTCTCTGAACCTTTTTTCCCTGTTGCAACTTTAAATTCTTTTACAAGCTTGCTATTTACAAAATATCCTAGAGTATTTTTTCTTGAGTTTACTATAATTACATGTTTACTGGCTGCACTTGATTCTGGTACGCCACATGCAAATACTAAAACTAAAGTCATTGCTAGTACTAAATACTTTTTTAGACTTTTTTTCACTATAACTTCCCCCTCTTTTAGAAACATAACTACACGCCTCTAATTATAACATAAAATTACCAATATCTTGTATTTACAAATTTGTTACATTTACCCCATTAATATTCATTTTATGCCTCGTATCCATTTGGATTCATACTTTGCCATCTCCAAGAATCTTGACACATTTCTTCAAGTTCATATTTAGCTTTCCACCCAAGTTCTTTCTCTGCTTTTGATGAATCTGCGTAACACATTGCTACATCTCCAGCTCTTCTTCCAACAATTTTGTATGGTATCTCTTTTCCACTGGCTTTAGAAAATGCTTTAACTAAATCAAGAACACTATATCCTTTACCAGTTCCTAAATTATAAACAACAAGTCCTGGATTTTCTTCTAATTTTTGTAATGCCTTTACATGACCAGCAGCTAAATCTAATACATGTATATAATCTCTAACTCCAGTCCCATCATGAGTTGGATAATCATTTCCATACACACTTAGTTCTTTTAATTTACCTACTGCTATTTTTGTTATATAAGGCATTAAGTTACTTGGAATTCCATTTGGTTCTTCACCAATTCTTCCACTCTTATGAGCACCTACTGGGTTAAAATATCTTAAAAGTGCTATATCTAATGACTCATCTGCTTTTGATATATCCACTAACATCTGCTCTATCATAAGCTTCGTTCTTCCATATGGATTAGTTACAGAAAGTGGGAAATCTTCTAATATAGGACAAGTATGTGGATCTCCATATACGGTAGCTGATGAACTAAATACAAATTTCTTAACACCGTATTCTCTCATTAATTCAAATAAATTTAATGTACTTATTAGATTATTGCTATAATATTCAATTGGTTTTTCTACTGATTCTCCAACTGCTTTTAAAGCTGCAAAATGGATAATAGATTCAATATTATTTTCTTTAAATACAATGTGCATTTCATTTTTATTGGTTATATCAATATTATAAAACTTTACTTGTTTTCCAGATAGTTCGCTAATTCTATCAACTACTATTGAGTTGCTATTACTTAAATTGTCAACTATAACAACTTCATAACCTGATTCTAAAAGTTCTATTGCTGTATGGCTTCCTATATATCCTGCTCCTCCAGCTACTAAAACCGCCATAGTAATTACCTCTTTTCTAAATTTATTTTTCGCTTACTTTTTTTCTCATATAATCCATTAAATCATCTTTTAGATTTTCTCTTTTTAGAGCAAAATCTATTGTCGCCTCTAAAAAGCCAATCTTATCTCCCACATCATACCTTCTTCCTTCAAAGTTATAAGCATAAATAGCCTCTTGTTTTCCAAGAGTTTGAAGTGCATCTGTTAACTGTATTTCTCCACCCTTTCCAGGTGTTTGTTTCTCTAATATATCAAATATTGCAGGAGTTATTATATATCTTCCAAGTATGGCTATGTCTGATGGTGCTTCTTCAATTGCAGGCTTTTCAACCATATCTTTAACTTTGTAAACTCTATCTTCTATATGTTTTATATCCAATATTCCATATTTGTTTGTATCTTCTTTAGCTATCTTTTGAACACCTAGTACAGTTGTTTTATATTCATTATAAGTATCTATTAATTGCTTTAGACAAGGCACATTTGAGTCTACTATATCATCACCTAATAATACAGCAAAAGGTTCATCACCTATAAAACTTTTTGCACAGTAAATTGCATGTCCAAGACCTTTTGGCTCCTTTTGTCTTATATAGTGAATATTTACCATATTTGATATATCTCTTACCATTTCTAGCATTTCTGTCTTACCTTTTTGTTCTAATTCTAACTCTAATTCAACTGATTTATCAAAATGGTCTTCTATAGATTTTTTATTTCTACCTGTTATTATAAGAATTTCTTCAATTCCTGAGTCTATAGCTTCTTCTATTATATACTGTAAAGTTGGTTTATCTACTATAGGAAGCATTTCTTTGGGCTGTGATTTTGTTGCTGGTAAAAATCTAGTTCCTAGCCCTGCTGCTGGTATTATCGCTTTTTTTACTGTCATCTGCATTTTTTCACCCTTCTTCGTAAATTTTCTCTTGTACCAAATTAATATACCATATTTATACTTTTTCTTCAAACTCTATATTATCCCAATTCTTGACATTACAAGAACATAAAGGTAGATGAAATTTCATCTACCTTTAGTTTTTATAAGTTAATATATTATATTGTCTATATTATACCTAAAACTCACATAGGTACTAAATTTCATCTAAAATGCCCTTTATATCACTATCTATATCATCATCCAAATATGAATCTAAATCTTCTAAATCCACTTCTAATTCTTGATATGTCATGTCAACACTTACATCTTCATCTATATCCATTTCTGATATTAATTCTCCTAAGATGCTATTTCCATCAGTATCTAAATCTCCATCTATATCCTCACTTATATAGTTTTCATTTAAGACTTCATCTAAATCAATCTCATAATAAACTTCATTATTTTTTTCATCACTTGAATTTAGTCCTAAAAATTCATAATTAAAATTCCATACATTGTATTTACTTGACATACTTCATTCCTCCTGTGAAAAACATATTTTCATCTAGCTTATTGGCTCCGTAATCAACAGAATTATATATTTTTTCAATTATGTCTTTTCTTCTTTCATTTGTATTATTATTTAATGTCAATTGTCTAAATACATATGTATTTGTTATTCTCTCGAATAATACTTCTTTTATACTATCATCATTAATATTTTTATAGTTTTTCCATAAGACTTCAAATAACTTAAACATCTCTCTACTAGTTTCATCCACATAGTAAGGATACATATTTTCTACTAAATGATTTAATCTTGATATAGCTTGTTTTAAAAATACATCCAAGTTTGCACTTTCACTTTCCTTTAACATCCTATAATTGTATCGCTTCTTATCTTCACCTGATATTACAAATATAATATTATCTAAACTTTTTTCAACTCCATCTAAATAACTACTTATATTGTATGATAAATCAAAGAATAAATTTTTAATCTGTCTAAATACTTGTACATCAAGTTTTGCATTATACTTTTCAAATAACTCTATCTCTTGATTTTCTAATATTCTTGGAGTATAAGCTGATATTAAGTCTAAATTATTTCTCTGTTCTTGTATCTGATTATAAAGTGCATTTATGACTTCTATTCTTATTTCATCATTCAATTCTCTTTCTAATACTTTATCAAATTCAGATTTCATGTAATAGATATTTCCAAAGAAATTAAATATTATCATATCATTCATAGCTTTAGACCAATTTTTATATAAAATCTCAACAGAAACGTCTTTAAGTAGTGGTTTTTTTGCATATATAAATACATCTTGCATAAGTTTTTGAACCATACTTCTACTTAAATTTAAAATTATTTTTTGATTATTAAATTTTATTTCTGTTTCTACAAAATTAGAATTTCTACTTTCAATTTCTCTATTAATTACAATATCTTTGACATCACTATTTTTTATAGATATAATTTCTTTTTGGAAAGATTTCAGTATCGTTAAACTATTAAAATCTTCTTGGATAAAAAATGGGGCATGCTTTAATGTATATCCTACTATTTCATTTTCTATGTCTTTTAAATCCTCTATTTGCATAGCTTCTTTATTTTTATCATTTATGTGCAAGTTAAATACATTTTTATTATCATATAATATAATGTCTTCTCCTAAAATTAACTTTGAACAATTATCTTTTGTTGACTTAACAATAGTTTTTTTAGACTTCTTATTTATAAAAATAAGTTGATCCTGATATTTTACTAAAAGCATATTTGTGTTTTTATAATCAAATCCATCTATGTTTCCTGATATTTTACAGAATACTATATCACAATCTTTAGGAAGATTTCCTATTTTCTTATTATCTTTAACTCTCTCACTTAAATCGGCTGGAACTATATTTTCTATATTATTATTAAATATAGAAACAGACCTTACTATAAGACCTTCTCTTTCCATATGAAAATAACCCTTTAGAGAAACTTTCTTATCTTCTAAAATATATCTTTCTATATCATCAAAGTTTATTTCAAATCTATTTTTTCCACTGATAAATATAAACTTTTCGTTATCTTTATTAATTCCACCCATATAAAATTTATTATCATCTAAACTCAAGATAGTCATGTTGTCTTTTAAATAAAATATAAATTCTCTTTGGCTCTTACAGATTAAATCATATTCATCTAAAGTTATTTTCATAGTTAAACTTGCTGTAACATTCTTACTTGAATTCTCACTTTTTATATAAAAAGGCAAGTTATCTCCATAAATAATTATTTGAGAACCTTCTAAAACTGCTTCTAACTTTTTTTTATTATCTGAAAAACTATATATATATTTTACCCCTGATTCATCATTAACTTCATCTGCTTTGCTGATTATAATATTACCTAAATTTGTTATATGAAGTTTTTTAGATTCTTTTGAATATCTACTGATACCACTAAGCTCAAATCCATCTGAAAGCTCATATATAATTTTTTCTCCTAATTTCAACATACCTTCACCGCCTAAACAAAATTATAATTATTTTCTAAAGGTGGACAAAATGCCTCAAAATAAATAATATTTTTTAATACTTTTTATTTTGAGACATAATTTGTCCTTATTTTATAAATATCCTAAGCACCTTCAACTATTTCTTCATAAAGTTTATCTAAATGTTTAACATATTCACGATATCCAGATTTATTTCTTAACTCACTTCTTAAATCTTCATATTTTTGTCTAAGTTCTTCAGCACTTAATGAAGGAGCTGATTCTTTCAAATCTTCTAATTTATAATCATAGTACTTATCATACATCGCTATATATGTATCAATAGATTTCTTAGCTAATTCATTACATTTTTCTTGTGCTTCTCCATATTCAGAATAATCACCTATCTTCACTTTATAATATCCATTCTCTTGAACTATTGTTGAAGAAATACCTTTAGCTTCATATTCTTTTGCTGTTTCTTTTGCTGTTGCTTCAACTTTAAGTGAACCTGCATAGACAGTATAATATACACCTTTACCATCTTTATATGCTTCCATTTCTTTTGCTTTCTTTTCAGCTTTTTCTTTTTCTTCCGCTTTTGCCTTATCTTCTGCTTCTTTCTTTTCTTTTTCAGCTTTTGCTTTCTTTTCTTTTTCAGCTTTTGCTTTCTTTTCTTCTTCTGTTTGTTTGTTGTTAGCCTGTTGCTGAGTTGATGCCTTTTGAGGTGTACTGTCTTTATCATTTTTCTTGTTATTGCCTACTGTTATAAAGTATCCTACACCAACAATTGCCACTATAACGATAGCTATAATAGTCTCTTTTAATCTGCTTTTTTTAGAACCAACCTCTTCATCATCTATAAAATCTTCTTCATTTGATTCATAATTTTTTATTTCTGTTTTCTTTTCCTTAGAATTAGACTTAGGAGAATGTTTGGATTTTTTACTATTTTTTTCTTTCTTGTTAATAGGTATTACTACTGATTTTTCACTTTCTACCTTTTTTTCTTCTGCTTCTTTTGATATTTCATCACCTAATCCCTTACTTTCTTTTTCAGATTTAGGCTCATTACTTGCTGATAGTTTTTTATCTAACTCATTATTATTTATTGGTTTTTCTATTTTTATACTACGCTCTTCTTCTAAACTTTGGTTTACTTCTTCTAAGTTTTCTATATTGTCCTTAATAAATTCATTAGGTTCATCTGTAACTGCATCAGAAGTATTACCTAGGCTAATTTCTTCTTTTTCAGTTACTTCTACTACATCCTCTTTTTTGCTTTCTTTTTTCATAAATCCAAATAATTTATCTTTTTTTCTACTCTTTTTATTTTCTGATTCAATTATCTCTTCTTCATTTACATCGTGCTCTTTTTCAATATTCTCTTTATTTTCTAGAACATTCTCTATATTGTCATTCTTATTAATTACGTCTTCTTTAGCATCTTCCTCTTTAGTATCTTCTTCTATAGAAATGCTACTTCTAAAGCAAACATCTTTATCTGCATTTTTTATCATATAAATATATTCTTCAATATCAATGTCTTTATTTTTTCTAGCTCTCTTTGATACAATATCGTGATTTTCTAATTCAGAAGATTTATCTTTTAGAACAACGTGTGCTTCTTCCCAAACATTTTCACTAATTTCTGTTTTATTTTTAATTACATAATCTATGAATTCCTTAAAATTTTCAGCACCAAATTCTCCAATTATAGTTAGTCTCATCGCACCTTCTATAAGGTCTCTATTTCTTCTCTTCAAAAATTCTAATGCAACTGTTGCACAAACAAAGTCTTTAATAACTTCTCTACCAAAACCATAGCCTTCAACATAAGGAAGTTCTTCTAACCCACATAATTTTTTATATTCATTATATACAGTTTGAGATATACTTTCATCATTTAAACTATTTAGTTTATCCATAAACTTTGCTTCTACATCATTTATCTGTGGTTCTTTTCCTAATTCTGACTTTTTAACTGAATTTAATAAAACATCATTTTCTGAATTATCTTTACCTAATTGTAAATCCTCAATTTCTGTTGCTTTTATATCTTCACTACTTTGTTCAGAACTTTCTTCTATATTTTTAGGTACTACCTCTTTGCTACTAGCTAATATCTTATTTACACAGAATATTATTTCTCTTTTTAGTTCTCTTTTAGCATCAGCTTGATTCTTAAGAAATAAACTTGCACAATCTTTCTTTTCTAAGCTTATCTTTCTAAGTGTTATATTAAGAAGGTCTTTATATAGATTTAGAACCTTATAATCCTTTTCTAAACGTCTTCGTCTCTCTGACAGGTCCATTTTATCATAAGCTAAAAAACTACTTAAATCGTTGGCTTTTAGACAGTCTAAACCATCCTTCATTGCCTTATTTACATACTTTCTACATTTAGCTGTAGTCAATTCTAAGTCTTTCTCTAATTCATCTATTTCAGGTATGTATTTATCTACTATCCATTTCCCGATAAGTGGTTCTGTATTTCTTGCTAATGTTTTATAAAACAATATATTAAATTTTAAAAGCTCAGCATATTTTGCTTCGTTGAATTCTACTTTTTCAAATTTCTTTTCTAAAACACCTTCTAATTTTTCATTTATCTTAGACTCTTGTTTTAAAAAACTTGCTGTGACATTTAAAACAGTATTTCTTATTATATTATTTTCACTCAAAACCTTCACTCCTTAAATCAATTATTTTATTGTGATATTTACATTATGTAAAATTACTAATTTGATTATGATATTTTAATAATTAGTTACTAAATTTACTACATCTTATATAATATCATATTATTTACATCATTTTACTTTTTCTTTTTATATCTATCTTATATTATACCATTTTTAATATCTGTACTAACTTATATTACAATATTCCACAAAATTTTGAAAGTAAATTAGACAAATTTGCAAATAAAAAAACATCAGTTTAAACTGATGTTTTACCTATCGAAAAAATTAAGCAAGTCTATAAGCGGAGTTCTGTATTAGATAATCATCTTTCTAGGCTTATTGTCACCAATAAGCTCAAGCGACCTACCTACCGGAGAGTACGAGCAGCACTCTTTATTCCTATCTTGGTCTTGCTCCAGGTGGGGTTTACATAGCCAACTAGTCGCCTAGCTGCTGGTGAGCTCTTACCTCGCCTTTCCATCCTTACCACATAAGTGGCGGTTTATTTCTGTTGCACTATCCTTAGGATTGCTCCCACTAGGTGTTACCTAGCACCCTGCTCTATGGAGCTCCGACTTTCCTCATGTAAAATTACATGCGATTATCTGGCTTACTTAATATTCATTTTACTTAGCTATATTATCATAAATCCTTAAGTATGTCAAAGTAATATTATACTAAAAATTTAAATTTCTTCAAAAATAGTGTAATATAGGTATATAAACTATTATTTATGATTTGAGGTGGAATATTGAAAAAATTATATAGGGTAATAATTAATATTATACTAATATTAGTAATAATCTACAGTGGATTTAATATATACTTAAAACTTAACAAATACAACTATGATACTAAAACATCTGCTCAACTTCAGAAAAAAGAAAATAAAAAAGAAGACTTATCAAAAATAAACAGAGATTTTAAATTTTGGCTTTCTGTTGATAATACAAACATAAATTATCCAGTTGTACAATCTAAAGATAATTCTTATTATCTTGACAAAAACTTTTATGGTAAAGAATCTATCTCAGGTACATTATTCATGGATTATAGAAATAAATCTCTGGATGACCAAAATGTTATAGTATATGGACATAATATGAAAAACAAAACAATGTTTAATAATCTAAATAAGTTTAAAGATGATGATTTCTTTAAAGAAAATAATAGAATAAAAATCACTATGGATGGAAAAGAATTATTATATGAAGTATTTTCTGCCTATATTGTAGAATCTGATTATGATTATCTAAAAACAAGCTTTAATAGTGAATCAGACTATCAAAAATACATAGATGCTATTACTTCCAAATCATTACATAAATCAAATATTAAAGTAAATAGCAAAGATAAGATAGTTACACTTTCTACATGCACTTATGAATTTGATGATGCTAGAATGGTAATCCATGGCAAGTTAGTTTCAAATTAAATATACATATCTTTCTACCAATTCTTACACAAATAATCAAAATTTTGCGTTAAGGTATTCACATACAGATTAAAATAATTATTTTAATCTGTATAGCTATTTCTTACTTAAATTTATCAACTTCTTGTCTATTTATATAAACTATATATATATAAAAGAATAAATATATTACACAATAAAAAAGACTATGTTTTTAACATAGTCTTCACTGGAGCTGGTGATAGGAATCGAACCTACAACCTGCTGATTACAAGTCAGCTGCTCTACCGTTGAGCCACACCAGCACACTTATTCTATTATGAGTTAAATTAACACTCTAAAAACTGCATATATATTTTAATTAATGAACATCAAGTAAATATTGGTCAAGTCCTCGACCTATTAGTATCGATAAGCTAAATACATTGCTGCACTTACACCTTCGACCTATCA
>NZ_JAGWDG010000028.1:0-22166 GCF_020658095.1 Clostridioides sp. ZZV14-6009 | reverse complement strand
GTAGAAGAAGGATTAAGATTCTCAATAAGAGAAGGTGGAAGAACAGTAGCTTCAGGAGTTGTTGCTACAATAATCGAATAATCTTTTACTAAGCTAATTGATTTCATATAAAAAAAGAGGGGGTTCAACCTCTCTTTTTTGTTTTTTGTTGACAAGTAGCAATAAAGCATATATACTAAACTAGTGCCTTGAGATAGATTAATAATCAAGTTTAAGGTTATAATGTTGTAAGAGAAAATAAAATTGAAAAAAACATAAAAAAAACTTGAAAAAATGTAACAGATGATATAAAATATAATAGTGTGCTTGAGAGATTAAGAAAATAAGAATTAAATCCTAGTGAAATACGAACTGATATCGATTTGAAAGTTACAACACACCCGGAGCAGTGTATCGGTATTGGTTGTACGCAACTTGAAAATTAAACACGTGATAAAGGAGGGAAAACAAAATGGCTAAGAATGAAAAAATAAGAATAAGATTAAAATCATATGATCACAAATTATTAGATTTTTCAGCAGGTAAAATAGTTGAAACTGCTAAAAAGGCTGGATCACAAGTTTCAGGACCTGTGCCTCTACCAACAGAAAAACAAATTGTAACTATATTAAGAGCCGTACATAAGTACAAAGACTCTAGAGAACAATTTGAAATAAGAACTCATAAAAGACTAATCGACATAGCTAATCCAACACCTAAAACAGTTGACTCATTAATGAGATTAGACTTACCAGCAGGTGTAGATATAGAAATAAAATTATAAGAACCCCTAAGATATTATCCTATAGGTAACTATCTTAGAATGATTACTTCTAAAATGATGTAATCCGCTGTAAGAATTATAGGAGGTGCTAATATGAATGGAATATTAGGAAAAAAAGTTGGTATGACTCAAATATTCACTGATAAAGGTGTAGTTATACCTGTAACAGCTGTTGAAGCAGGACCTATGGTCGTTACTCAAATAAAAACAGTTGATAAAGATGGATACAATGCTATACAAATAGGTTTTGAAGATGCTAAAGAAAAATCTTTAAACAAGCCTAAAAAAGGACACTTAGCTGCTGCTAATGTTTTAAAGAAACATTTAAAAGAGTTTAGAGTAGATTCTGTAGAAGGATACACAGTTGGACAAGAAATAAAAGCTGATGTATTTGAAGCAGGTGCAAAAATAGATGTTACTGGAATAAGTAAAGGTAAGGGATTCCAAGGTCCAATAAAAAGACATGGACAAAGTAGAGGTCCTGAATCTCACGGTTCTAGATACCACAGAAGACCAGGTTCAATGGGAGCTTGTTCTTACCCAGGTAGAGTATTTAAAAACAAAAAATTAGCTGGACACATGGGAAGCGTAAAGGTAACAGTTCAAAACTTAGAGGTTGTTAAAGTAGATGCTGATAAGAACCTTATATTAGTTAAGGGAGCTATACCAGGAGCTAAAGGTTCAGTAGTAACTATAAAAGAAGCTGTAAAGGTTTCTAAATAATGACTAACCTAGAGAAAGGAGGAATAACAATGCCAAAATTAAATGTACTAAATATTAGTGGACAAAACGTTGGAGAAATAGAATTATCAGATTCTATATTTGGAGTAGAAGTTAATGGACATGTTTTATATGAAGTTGTAAAAAATCAATTAGCAAATAAGAGACAAGGAACTCAATCTGCTAAAACTAGAGCAGAAGTTAGAGGTGGCGGAAGAAAACCTTGGAAACAAAAAGGAACAGGTAGAGCAAGACAAGGTTCTACAAGATCTGTACAATGGGTAGGTGGAGGAGTTGCTTTTGCACCTAAACCAAGAAGTTACAAATATACATTACCTAAGAAGGTAAGAAGATTAGCTATGAAGAGTGCTTTATCTTCAAAAATACAAAATAGTGAAGTTATAGTATTAGATGCATTAAACATGGATGCTCCTAAAACTAAAGAATTCGCTCAAATATTAAATAATATAAATGCTGCTAAAAAAGCTTTAGTAGTTATAGCTGATAAAAATGATAATGTAATAAAATCAGCTAGAAATATAGAAGGTGTTCAAACTGCATTAGTTAATACTATGAATGTATATGATATATTAAAATATGATTCATTTATAATAACTACAGATGCTGTTAAAAAAGTGGAGGAGGTGTACGCATAATGACTAATCCACATGATGTAATAATAAGACCAGTTGTAACTGAGCACAGTATGGCTGAAATGGGTGAAAAAAAATACACTTTTGTTGTGGCTAAAGATGCGAACAAAACTGAAATAAAAAAAGCAGTAGAAAAAGTATTCGGAGTTAGTGTTGATAAAGTAAATACTTTAAACTACGATGGAAAAGTTAAAAGAATGGGTAGAACTCAAGGAAGAACAGCAAGCTTTAAGAAAGCAGTAGTTAAATTAACTGCTGATAGTAAAGAAATAGAATTCTTCCAAGGAATGTAATATTATAACAAACGAAGGAGGGAAAACAGATGGCTATAAAAAAGTTTAGACCAACTTCTCCTGCCTTAAGACAAATGACAGTTTTAGTTTCTGAGGAAATAACATGTAACCAACCAGAAAGATCTCTTTTAGTTAACTTAAAGAAAAATGCTGGTAGAAACGTACATGGTAGAATAACTGTTCGTCATAGAGGTGGAGGACAAAAAAGAAAATATAGAATAATAGATTTTAAAAGAGATAAAGATGGTATACCTGCTAAGGTTGCTACTATAGAATATGATCCAAACAGAACTGCAAATATTGCATTATTAAACTATGCTGATGGAGAAAAAAGATATATATTAGCTCCAGTTGGAATCAACGTTGGAGATACTATCTTATCAGGATTAGGTGCTGATATAAAACCAGGAAACTGTTTAGCATTAAAAGATATGCCAGTTGGTACTATCATTCATAATATAGAATTAAAGCCAGGAAAAGGAGCTCAATTAGTTAGATCTGCTGGAGTTTCTGCACAATTAATGGCTAAAGAAGGAAAAAATGCTTTATTAAGATTACCATCAGGTGAAATGAGATTAGTAAGCATAAACTGTAAAGCTACTATAGGACAAGTTGGAAATATAGAGCACGGTAACGTAGTTATTGGTAAAGCAGGTAGAAAAAGACATATGGGAATAAGACCTACTGTAAGAGGTTCTGTAATGAACCCTAATGACCATCCACACGGTGGAGGGGAGGGTAGATCTCCAATAGGTAGACCATCTCCTGTTACTCCATGGGGTAAACCAGCTCTTGGATACAAAACTAGAAAGAAAAACAAAGCTTCAAATAAATTAATAGTATCAAGAAGAACTAAGTAGTAAATTTATTTTTGCTCGGAAAGGAGGAATATAAATGTCAAGATCAACTAAAAAAGGGCCTTTTGTCCATGCAAGACTTTTAAAGAAAATAGAAGCTATGAATGGTAGTGGAAGTAAAGAAGTTATAAAAACTTGGTCAAGATCTTCAACTGTATTTCCACAAATGGTAGAAAACACTATAGCTGTTCATGATGGAAGAAAACATGTTCCAGTATATATAACAGAAGATATGGTTGGACACAAATTAGGTGAGTTCGTTCCTACTAGAACTTTCAAAGGACATAAGGATGACGAAAAATCTAATAAGAGAAAATAATTAAATTATGACTAAGAAAGGAGGAATAACAATGGAAGCAAAAGCTACTGCTAAATATGTACGTGTATCACCAAGAAAAGCAGGCCAAATCTGTGACCTTGTTAGAGGAAAGAATGTTGATGAAGCATTAGCGATATTAAAGTTCACTCCAAGAGGAGCAGCTTCAATAATAGCTAAAGTTGTAAAGTCAGCTAAAGCTAACGCAGAAAACAATCACGAAATGGATACTGAAAAATTATATATAGCATCAATAGTTGCTAATCAAGGGCCAACAATGAAGAGATTCATGCCTAGAGCTATGGGTCGTGCAACTACAATAAGAAAAAGAACTTCTCACATAGAGGTTGTTGTGAAAGAAAAAAAATAATTAATAGATAGGAGGGAAAATAATGGGTCAAAAGGTTAATCCACACGGCTTAAGAGTCGGTGTTATAAAAGATTGGGACTCAAGATGGTTCGCTACTGATAAAAAAGAGTTCGGAAACTTATTATTAGAAGACCATAATATACGTAAATTCTTAAAGAAAAGATTATACTCAGCTGGAGTTGCTAGAATAGAAATAGAAAGATCAGCTAACAAAATAAAAATGGACTTACATGTTGCTAAGCCAGGAGTAGTTATAGGAAGAGCTGGTGCTGGAATCGAAGCATTAAAAGTTGAATTAGAAAAAATGACAAAGAAAAGTATAATAGTTAACATAGTAGAAGTAAGAAGTACAGATAAAAATGCTCAATTAGTAGCTGAAAATATAGCTTTAGCTATAGAAAGAAGGGTTGCTTTCAGAAGAGCAATGAAACAAGCTATACAAAGAGCAATGAAATCTGGTGCTAAAGGGATAAAAGTTTCTGCTTCAGGAAGATTAGGTGGAGCTGAAATGGCTAGAACTGAAGGTTATAGTGAAGGAAATGTGCCACTACAAACTTTAAGAGCAGATATAGATTATGGTTTCGCTGAAGCTGATACTACTTATGGAAAAATAGGTATAAAAGTTTGGGTATGTAATGGTGAAGTTTTACCAACTAGAGATGGTGTAAACCCAAGAGAAGAAAGCAGAAAGAGCGACAGAAGAGACAACAAGAGAGATAACAGAAGAAACGATAGAAGAGGAAATGATAGAAGAGGAAACGATAACAGAGGAAACTATAGAGGACAAAAACCTCAAGGTGGACAAAGACCTCAAGGTGGATCAAGACCTCAAAGAACTGAAAACAAAGGAAATTAATAATAGTTAGGTTCAAGGAAGGAGGAAAAATACTCATGTTAATGCCAAAAAGAGTAAAGCGTCGTAGAGTTCATAGAGGAAGTATGGCTGGGCAAGCTCATAAAGGTAACAAAGTTACTTATGGTGAGTTTGGATTAGTAGCTTTAGAAGCTTCTTGGATAACTTCTAATCAAATAGAAGCTGCCAGAATCGCGATGACTAGATATATAAAAAGAGGGGGAAAGGTTTGGATAAAAATATTCCCTCATAAACCAGTAACAAGAAAACCAGCAGAAACTCGTATGGGTGCAGGGAAAGGTTCTCCAGAATATTGGGTAGCTGTAGTTAAGCCAGGAAGAGTTATGTTTGAATTAGCAGGTGTTTCTGAAGATAAAGCAAGAGAAGCTATGAGACTTGCTGCACATAAATTACCAATCAAATGTAAATTTGTTAAAAAAGAAGATTTAGAAGTAAAGGGTGGTGAATAGGATGAAAGCTAAAGAATTAAGAGATTTAACAAGCGAAGAGCTAATGAACAAATTAAACGACTTCAAAAGTGAATTATTTAGCTTAAGATTCCAATTAGCTACTGGTCAATTAGAAAATACAGCTAGAATAAAGTTTGTTAAGAAGGATATAGCAAAAGTTAAAACTGTTCTTGCTGAAAGAAAGTTATACGAAACTAGAGCTTAATTTGGAAAGGAGGCTTTTTAAACATGGAAAGAGGAAGAAGAAAAGTTAGAATAGGCCGTGTTGTTAGTGATAAGATGGATAAAACAATAGTAGTAGCTGTTGAAGAATTCGTACGTCATCCACTATATAACAAACGTGTTAAGAGAACTAAGAAATTTAAGGCTCATGATGAAAAGAATATATGTAACATCGGAGATAGAGTTAAAATAATGGAAACTAGACCTTTATCTAAAGATAAGAGATTCAGACTAGTTGAAGTTGTTGAGAAAGTTAAGTAGTTTTTGAAGAAGGAGGGATTACGATATGATACAACAAGAATCACGTCTAAGAGTTGCTGATAACTCAGGAGCTAAAGAACTTTTATGTATACGTGTTCTAGGCGGAAGTAAAAGAAGATATGGTAACATAGGCGACGTTATAGTTGCTACTGTTAAAAGTGCAACACCTGGTGGAGTTGTAAAAAAAGGTAAGGTTGTTAAAGCTGTTATAGTAAGAAGCAAACAAGGCGTAAGACGTAATGACGGAAGCTATATATCTTTTGATGAAAATGCTGCTGTTATAATAAAGGACGATAAAACTCCAGTAGGAACTCGTATATTCGGGCCTGTTGCTAGAGAGTTAAGAGACAATGAATTCATGAAAATAGTTTCTCTTGCTCCAGAAGTACTATAATTAAGGAGGTGCAATAGGACATGATGCGTGTTAAAAAAGGTGACACTGTTGTAGTTATAGCAGGTAAAGATAAAGGTAAAAAAGGTTCAGTTTTAAAGGTATACCCTAAAGCTGATAAAGTATTAGTTGAAGGTGTAAACGTAATAACTAAACATCAAAAACCAAGTGCTATGAACCAACAAGGTGGAATAATAAATAAAGAAGCCCCAATACACATATCTAATGTAATGCCATTTGATCCTGAAACAGGAAAAGGCGTTAGAGTAAGATATGAAGTAAAAGATGGGACAAAAGTAAGAGTATCAGCAAAGAGCGGAAAAGAATTATAATAAATATTGCTTGAAAGGAGGGACCTTAAATGGCTTCTAGATTACAAGAAAAATACATGAAAGAAGTTGCTCCTGCTTTAATGGAGAAATTTGGATATAAAAACGTAATGGAGATACCTAAGTTAAATAAAATAGTTATTAACATGGGTATAGGTGATGCTAGAGAAAATCCAAAAGGATTAGAAAAAGGCGTTGAAGAATTAGAAATAATATCAGGACAAAAGCCTGTTATAACTAAAGCTAGAAAATCTGTTGCTAACTTCAAACTAAGAGAAGGAATGCCAATAGGAACAAAAGTTACATTAAGAGCTGACAAAATGTTCTACTTTATGGACAAATTAGTATCAGTTTCTTTACCAAGAGTTAGAGACTTTAGAGGTGTTAACCCTAATGCTTTTGATGGTAGAGGAAACTATGCTTTAGGAGTTAAAGAACAATTAATATTCCCTGAAATAGAATATGATAAAATTGATAAAGTAAGAGGAATGGATATAATATTCGTTACTACAGCAAAAACTGACGAAGAAGCTCGTGAATTATTAAAATTATTAGGAATGCCATTTTCTAAGTAAGCAAAGGAGGGATTCCCGTGGCTAGAAAAGCGATGGTTGTTAAACAACAAAGAAAGCAAAAGTACGCTACTAGAGAATACACTAGATGTACTATATGCGGAAGACCGCATTCAGTTTTGAAAAAATTTGGTATATGCCGTATATGCTTTAGAGAATTAGCTTATAAAGGTCAAATACCTGGTGTTAGAAAAGCAAGCTGGTAGAAGCTTGATTAGAATGGAAGGAGGGCTACAAAATGACAATGACAGATCCAATTGCAGATATGCTTACTCGTATAAGAAATGCTAATGTTGTTAAGCATGAAACTGTAGATGTTCCAGCTTCTAATATGAAGAAAGAGTTAGCTAGAATCTTATTAGAAGAAGGTTTCATAAGAGGTTATGATGTTATAGAAGATGGAAAACAAGGTATCATAAGAATACAATTAAAGTACGGACAAGAAGGCGAAAGAGTTATCACAGGTCTTAAGAAAATATCTAAGCCTGGTATGAGAGTTTACGCTGCTAACCATGAAATACCAAAAGTATTAAATGGATTAGGAATATCAGTAATATCTACTTCAAAAGGAATATTAACTGACAAGCAAGCTAGAAAAGAAAATGTTGGTGGAGAAGTAATCTGCTACGTTTGGTAATCAATATGAACAATGTAAGGAGGTGCGACCATGTCAAGAATAGGTGTTAAACCAATAATAATACCAGCAGGTGTTGAAGTTACTATAGCTGAAGGAAATCTAGTTACAGTAAAAGGTCCAAAGGGAACTTTAACTAAACAATTAAGTGCTGAGTTAAATATAAAAAAAGAAGAAAATACAATAATGGTTGAAAGACCAACTGATAATAAAAAACACAGATCTTTACACGGATTAACTAGAACTTTATTAGATAATATGGTTGTAGGTGTAAATACTGGTTTCGAAAAGAAATTAGAACTAAAAGGTGTTGGATACAGAGCTCAAAAACAAGGGAAAAAATTAGTTATGAACTTAGGTTTCTCTCATCCAGTTGAAATGGAAGATCCAGAAGGAATAACTGTTGAAGCTCCAAACCAAACTGAGTTAATAGTAAAAGGTATAGACAAGCAATTAGTAGGAAACTATGCTGCTAAAATAAGAGCTTGGAGAAAGCCAGAGCCATACAAAGGTAAAGGTATAAAATACGTTGATGAAGTAATCAGACGTAAAGAAGGAAAAACTGGTAAAAAATAATACCAAAACTTAAACGCTAGAAAGGAGTGAGCTAGGTGTTAAAAAAGGCTGATAAAAATGCTAATAGACTTCAAAGACATAAGAGAGTTCGTAGAAAAATAAGCGGTACTGCTCAAAGACCAAGATTATGTGTATTTAGAAGTGCTAACAATATATATGCTCAAATAATAGATGACACAAACAGAGTAACTCTAGTTGCTGCATCTTCTTTAGAAGCAGAAGTTAAGAGTGCTGTTAATCATACAGGAAATAAGGAAGCAGCTAAGAAAGTTGGAGAATTAGTTGCTAAAAAAGCTGTTGAAAAAGGAATCACTGAAGTTGTATTTGACAGAGGTGGATACTTATATCATGGAAGAATTCAAGAATTAGCTGAAAGTGCTAGAGAAGCTGGTCTTAAGTTCTAATACGAAGGAGGGAAAAATACATGCTACGTCGTAAGCCGATAGATGCAGGACAACTTGACTTACAAGAAAAAGTTGTTGAAGTAAGACGTGTTACTAAGGTTGTAAAAGGTGGTAGAAACTTCAGATTTGCAGCGTTAGTAGTTGTTGGAGATGAAAACGGACACGTTGGTATAGGTGCTGGGAAAGCAATGGAAGTACCAGACGCTATAAAAAAAGCAGTTGAAGATGCTAAGAAAAATCTAATAGTAGTGCCAATGGTTGGAACTACAATTCCTCACGAAGTACGCGGACACTTTGGTGCTGGAAATATATTAATAATGCCTGCTGTAGAAGGTACAGGAGTAATAGCTGGGGGACCTGCTAGAGCCGTACTTGAGTTAGCTGGACTAAAAGACGTTAGAGCTAAATCTTTAGGATCTAACAATCCAAGAAATATGGTAAATGCTACAATAGAAGGACTTAATTCTCTAAAAACAGTTGAAGATATAGCTAAACTTAGAGGTAAAAAAGTTGAAGAACTTCTAGGGTAAGGAGGTAGTGTAAAATGGCTAAATTACAAATAAAATTAGTTAGAAGTGTTATAGGAACTACTCCTAACCAAAAAAAGAATGTTGAAGCGTTAGGATTAAGAAAAAGAGAACAAGTTGTTGTAAAAGAAGACAATGCTCAAATAAGAGGTATGATAAAAAAAGTAAGTCATTTATTAGAAGTAACTGAAATAGCTGAATAATTTTTAAAAAGTAGTGCAAGGAGGTGCAATCCATGAAGTTACATGAGTTAAAACCTGCTGAAGGTGCAGTAAGAGCTAAAAGAAGATTAGGTAGAGGTACTGCAACTGGACAAGGTAAAACTGCAGGACGTGGACAAAAAGGTCAATGGTCTCGTTCTGGTGGTGGAGTAAGAGTAGGGTTCGAAGGTGGACAAATGCCACTAGCTAGAAGACTTCCTAAGAGAGGTTTCAATAACATATTTAAGAAAGTTTACACAGAAGTTAATGTTGAAGTTTTAAATAGATTTGAAAATGGAACAGAAATAACTGCAGAATTATTAAAATCTACTAAAACTATAAGCAAAATAGGTAAAGATGGAATTAAAATCTTAGGTGAAGGTAATTTAGAAAAAGCTTTAACTGTTAAAGCTGCTAAATTTACAGCTTCAGCTCAAGAAAAAATAGAAAAAGCTGGTGGAAAAGCAGAGTTAGTATAATAACCTGCTAATCTCCTAGCCAGTACAGGCGGGGTGAATTAGCGTGCTGTCAAAATTAAAACAAGCTTGGAAGATTAAAGCAGTAAGAAAAAAAGTAATGTATACACTTATGATGATCGTGATATTCAGAATAGGTACTACAATACCAGTTCCAGGTATAGACACTAGTATTATACAAAAGATGGTAGGCGGCAATAGTCTACTTTCTCTGTATAATATGTTTACTGGTGGAGCATTTAGTAACTTTTCATTATTTGCTTTGGGTATAAGTCCATATATTACTGCATCAATCATAATACAGCTTCTAACAGTAGGTTTTGAAAGTTTAGCAGAACTTCAAAAATCTGGTGAAGAAGGAAAGAAAAAAATCAATAAGTACACTAAATATACAGCACTAGCTCTAGCAGTTGTACAAGCTTTGGGAATTACATTAGGAATTGTAAGAAGTGCTTTAATATCAAATAGTGTGTTTTTTATCACAACTGTTGTAATAACATTAGTTTCAGCAAGTATGTTAGTAATGTGGATTGGGGACAAAATTACCGAAAAAGGAATTGGTAATGGTAGTTCAGTAATAATATTTGCAGGTATTATATCAAGAATACCAACAGATGTTATTAAAATCGCACAACAAGTTAAATCTGGTCAAGTTGCACCTTGGGTAATAATACTTCTAATTGTAGTTATATTACTTACAGTTACAGGAGTTACATTTATACAAGAAGCTACTAGAAAGATACCTGTACAATATGCTAAAAGAGTTGTTGGAAGAAAAATGTATGGAGGACAAAGTTCTCATATACCAATGAAAGTTAACCAATCAGGAGTTATGCCTATAATTTTTGCTAGTTCACTTTTAGCTTTTCCACAAACAATAGCTATGTTTATGGGGGCAGATGCTCAAGCTTTTGTTCAAAAATACTTAAGTATGGCAACAGAACAAGGATTTTGGACATACAGATCAATTGAAATTCTACTTATAATTTTCTTCTCATATTTTTATACAACTGTATCATTCAATACAGAAGATATATCTAAAAATATGAAAAATAATGGTGGATTTATACCAGGTATCAGACCAGGTGAACCTACTATGGATTATTTAAATAGAATCTTAACAAGATTAACTTTAGCTGGAGCTACTTTCTTAGCAATAATTGCTATGGTACCAGCTCTTACAACACATTATATGAATGTAAATATGAGTCTAGCTGGGACTTCATTGCTAATCGTTGTTGGGGTTGCTTTGGAGCTTAAGAGACAATTAGAGTCAAACTTAGTTATGAGAAGCTATCAAGGTTTCTTAAAATAAAATGGAGATGGATAATATGAGAATAATATTACTTGGACCTCCAGGTGCTGGTAAAGGTACTCAGGCGGCAGGAATAGTAGAAAAATACAATATACCTCATATATCAACAGGAGATATATTCAGAAAGAATATAAAAGAGGGAACAGAACTTGGAAAAAAAGCTAAAGAATACATGGACCAAGGTTTATTAGTACCAGATGAGTTAACTGTAGGTTTAGTTACTGATAGAATATCTCAAGAAGACTGTAAAAATGGATTTATGTTAGATGGATTTCCAAGAAATGTAGCACAAGGTGAGCATTTAGATGTATTCTTAAAAAATGCTGGTATAGTACTAGATAAAGTTGTCAATATTGAAGTTGATAAGAGTATATTAGTATCTAGAGCAGTTGGTAGAAGAATATGCAAGTCTTGTGGAGCTACTTATCATGTTGAGTTTAATCCTCCTAAAGTAAAAGGTGTATGTGATGTATGCCAAGGAGAATTATATCAAAGAGCTGATGATAATGAAGAAACTGTATCTAAGAGAATACAAGTTTATCTAGATGAAACTAAGCCTTTAGTAGATTATTATAGCAAACAAGGTATAATAGCTGATATAAAAGGTGACCAAGCAATAGATAAAGTATTTGAAGATATTGTTGCTGCTTTAGGAAGTGGAAAATAAATGATTATCTTGAAATCAAAGAAAGAAATAGAACTTTTAAGAGAAGCAGGCAAAATTGTTGCTGATACTCATGAAGTTTTAAGAAATGCTATTTCTCCGGGAATATCTACTTTAGAATTAGATAAAATAGCTGAAGAGAATATAAGAAAATACAATGCTGAACCATCTTTTAAAGGATATGGAGGTTTTCCAGGAAGTATATGTGCTTCTATCAATAGAGAAGTTGTACATGGAATTCCAGGTGAGACTCTATTAAAAGAAGGAGACATTGTAAGCTTAGATATAGGAGCCTATTATAAAGGATATCATGGTGATTCTGCGAAAACTCATGGAGTAGGCATGATATCTGAAGAAGATAGGAAATTAATAGAAGTAACTAGAGAAAGCTTCTATGAAGGAATAAAATTTGCTAAATTAGGATATAGACTTTCAGATATCTCACACGCAGTACAAACACACGTTGAGAAACATGGTTTCTCAGTAGTTAGGGATTTGGTAGGACATGGAGTTGGAGCAAATCTTCATGAAGATCCACAGGTACCTAATTATGGACTCCCAGGAAAAGGACCAAGACTTAGAGAAGGAATGGTTATTGCTATAGAGCCAATGGTTAATGCAGGTCGTTATCATGTAAAGACTCTATCAGATGGGTGGACGACTGTTACAATAGATGGAAAAAAATCAGCTCATTATGAGCATACGATAGCAATTACTGAACATGAACCTTTGATATTGACAAAGTTGTAAATTAAGAAGTAGGTGAAAAAAGTGCTATCAGATAATTTAAGTATAGGTCAAGTTGTTAAGGTTTCATTAGGTCGAGATGAAGGAAATTTATTTTTCGTAGTCAAGATAATTAATAATGAATATGTATTAATAGCTGATGGAAAGAAAAGAAAACTTGACAAACCTAAGTTAAAGAAAGTTAAGCACTTAAAAAAATATAATTTTATTAATGATGAAGTTAGAAAAAGAGTAGTATCTGGACAAGAGATTACAGATTCTTTTTTAAGAGCTGAACTTACTAAGTTAAATTAGATAATTTAACTTATTGAAATGGAGGGCTGGTTAGTTAATGGCCAAAAAAGATGTTATAGAATTAGAAGGTACAGTTTCAGAAGCTTTACCTAATGCTATGTTTAAAGTTAAATTAGAAAATGGACATGAGATATTATGCCACATTTCTGGAAAGCTAAGAATGAACTTCATAAGAATTCTTGAAGGTGATAAGGTGAATGTTGAACTTTCTCCATATGACCTTACAAGAGGGAGAATCACTTGGCGTAAGAAGTAGACTATCTTGATATTTAGTCTAAGGAGGGATTAATAATGAAAGTTAGACCATCAGTAAAACCAATATGTGAAAAATGCAAAGTAATAAAAAGAAAAGGAAAAGTAATGGTTATCTGTGAAAATCCAAAGCATAAGCAAAAACAAGGATAAGAAATTATTACTAGTATTTTGTTAAATTTTATAGTATAATACTATATTGTGATGTTAACAAAAGAACGTTAAAATCGTTGAACAATCTGACGTAGGATTGATATATGATATGAAGTTTTAAACACTAAAAACTATGTGTAGGAGGTGCGATCATGGCAAGAATAGCTGGGGTAGATTTACCTAGAGAAAAAAGAGCGGAGATAGGCTTAACTTATATATATGGTATAGGTAAAGCAACTGCTAACGAAATATTAGCTAAAGCTGAGATAAATCCAGATACAAGAATAAAAGATTTATCAGAAGATCAAGTTAATGAGTTAAGAAAAGTTATAGATGACGATTTCTTAGTTGAAGGTGACTTAAGAAGAGAAATTGCTTTAAACATAAAGAGATTAAGAGATATAAAATGTTATAGAGGAATTAGACATGGTAAAGGTCTTCCATTAAGAGGACAAAGAACTAAAACTAATGCTAGAACTAGAAAAGGTCCTAGAAAAACAGTATCTCGTAAAAAGAAAAAATAATTAAATAATAATTAGATGAAGGAGGGAAAAGGAAAATGGCTAAACCAAAAAAGAAAGTTACACGTGTTAGAAGAAGAGAACGTAAAAATATAGAACGTGGTCATGCTCATATACAGTCAACTTTCAACAATACAATAATAACTTTAACTGACGTTCATGGAAATGCTATATCTTGGGCAAGTTCAGGACAATTAGGATTCAAAGGATCAAGAAAATCAACTCCATTTGCATCTCAAATGGCTGCTGAAACAGCTGCAAAAGCTGCGATGGAACACGGATTAAAAAGTGTTGAGGTATTCGTAAAGGGGCCAGGTTCAGGAAGAGAAGCTGCTATAAGAGCTTTACAAGCAACTGGACTAGAAGTAACTATGATAAAAGACGTTACTCCAATCCCACATAACGGATGTAGACCACCAAAGAGAAGAAGAGTGTAATTAATAAGAGTACAAATAGGAGGTGTAGATAAATGGCAAGATATACAGGTGCATCATGTAGACAATGCCGTAGAGAGGGAATGAAATTATTCCTTAAAGGTGATAGATGTTATACAGATAAATGTGCTATAGTTAAAAGAAACTATGCTCCAGGTCAACATGGCCAAGGGAGAAAGAAAGTTTCTAACTATGGATTACAATTAAGAGAAAAACAAAAAGTTAAAAGAATATATGGAGTTTTAGAAACTCAATTTAGAAATTTATACGAACGTGCTGAGAACATGCCTGGAAAATCAGGTGAGAACTTATTAAGTTTATTAGAGAGAAGATTAGACAATGTAGTTTACAGAATGGGACTAGCATCTTCTAGAAAAGAAGCTAGACAATTAGTAACTCATGGTCATTTCACTTTAAATGGAAATAAAGTAGATATAGCTTCATTAACAGTTAAAGTTGGAGATGTGATAGAAGTTAAAGAAAAATCAAGATCTTCTGCAAAATTCAAAAATTTAGTAGAAGTTAACTCAAGAATAGCTCCTAAATGGTTAGAAGCTAATGTAGAAGGAATGACAGCAAAAGTAGTTGGTGTTCCAACAAGAGAAGATATAGATCTTGAAATAGCAGAGCACTTAATCATAGAACTTTACTCTAAATAATAAGCACACTTTTAAAAATTATTTTAAAATTTTGTTTACCCTCAGTGGATTACTGAATTTTAAGGAGGGTTTTGTCCATGATAGAAATAGAAAAGCCAAAAGTAGATATAGTTGAGCTTAGCGAAGACTATAGATATGGTAAGTTTGTTATAGAACCTCTAGAAAGAGGATATGGAATAACTATAGGTAACACACTAAGAAGAATATTATTATCATCTTTACCAGGTGTAGCTGTAAATGCTATAAAAATAGATGGAGTTCTTCATGAATTCTCTACAATACCTGGTGTTAAAGAAGATGTTACAGAGATAATATTAACTTTAAAAGAGCTTTCAGCAACTATAGATGGTGAAGGAAGTAGAACACTTAAAATAGAGGCTCAAGGACCATGCTCTATCACAGGTTCAGATATAATCTGTCCTCCAGATGTTGAAATATTAAGCAAAGACTTAGCAATAGCTACATTAGATGATAATGCCAAGTTTAATATGGAAATATTTGTAGATAAAGGTAGAGGTTATGTTTCTGCTGAAGAAAATAAAACAGAGAATGTTCCAATAGGTGTTTTACCTGTGGATTCAATATATACTCCTGTTGAGAAAGTTAGTTATCATGTAGAAAACACAAGAGTTGGTCAAAAAACAGATTATGATAAATTAGTACTAGAAGTTTGGACTAATGGTAGTATAAACCCTCAAGAAGGTATATCATTAGCTGCAAAAGTATTAGTTGAGCATTTAAATCTATTTATAGACTTAACTGAACATGTAAGTAGTGTTGAAATCATGGTAGAAAAAGAAGAAGATCAAAAAGAAAAAGTTCTTGAAATGACTATAGAAGAATTAGATTTATCAGTTAGATCATACAACTGTTTAAAGAGAGCGGGAATTAACACAGTTGAAGAATTAGCTAATAAGTCTGAAGACGATATGATGAAGGTTAGAAACCTAGGTAAAAAGTCATTAGAAGAGGTAATACAAAAACTAGAGGAACTTGGGCTAGGTTTAAAACCAAGTGAAGAATAGCGAGCAAAGGAGGGATAAGAATGGCTAAGTACCGTAAATTAGGACGTGAAACAGCTCACAGAAACCTTATGTTAAGAAACTTAGTAACTTGTTTACTAAGAAGTGGAAGAATAGAAACTACAGTAACTAGAGCTAAAGAAACTCGTAGAATGGCTGAAAAGATGATAACTCTTGCTAAAAGAGGAGATCTTCATGCTAGAAGACAAGTTTTAGCTTATGTTATGGATGAAACAGTAGTTAATAACTTATTCACAGATTTAGCTCCAAAATATGTTGAGAGAAATGGTGGATACACTAGAATAATAAAAATAGGGCCAAGAAAAGGCGATGCTGCTGAAATGGCTTTTATAGAATTAGTATAGTAAGGAAAGGATTAGGCTTGATGGCTTAATCTTTTTTTTATTTTTTTGACTAAGGTGTGATATAATAATGTGTAAAATGATTTTTATAAGTTATTGCTTACTAAAAGGAGTATGAATTAATGGATAATATAATAAAAGTAAACAATATTTCATTTGAGTATATTACAGATGAAGCAAAACTTAAAGCAATAGATAATTTAAGCTTGGATGTTAAAAAGGGAGAATTTGTTGCGATAATAGGACATAATGGTTCTGGTAAGTCTACTTTATCTAAAAACTTAAATGCTATTCTTATGCCTACAGAAGGAAATATTCTCATTGATGGAATGGATACCAAAGAAGAAGAAAGATTATGGGATATAAGACAAACAGCAGGCATGGTATTTCAAAACCCAGATAATCAAATTGTTGCCACAATAGTAGAGGAAGATGTGGCTTTTGGTCCTGAAAACTTAGGCATAGAGCCAAAAGAGATAAGACGTATTGTAGAAGAGTCTTTAAAAAGTGTAGGTATGTATGATTTAAGAGGTAGACAACCACATTTGTTATCAGGTGGTCAAAAACAGAGGGTTGCAATAGCAGGTATAATTGCAATGAGGCCTAAGTGTATAATATTTGATGAAGCAACAGCGATGTTAGACCCATCTGGAAGAAAAGAAGTTATGAAAACAATAAAAAGACTTAATAAAGAAGAAAATATAACTGTTTTACATATAACTCACTTTATGGAAGAAGCTGTAGAAGCTGATAGAGTTGTCGTTATGGAGAAAGGTAAGAAACTTTTAGAAGGGACTCCTAAAGAAGTATTTAGTAAAATAGATATGTTAAAGGAAATCGGTTTAGATGTGCCTTGTATGACAGAGTTGTCTAGTTTATTAATAGAAGAAGGTATAAATATTAGTAGTGATATATTAACTGTGGATGAGATGGTGATGGAATTATGTCAATTATAGTAAAGAACTTAACACATATATATAATGAAGGGATGCCTTTTGCAAGTAAGGCACTTGATGATGTATCTTTTGAAATTAAAGATAGAGATTTTGTTGGACTTATAGGTCATACAGGTTCAGGAAAGTCTACATTGATACAACATTTAAATGGACTATTAAAGCCTTCCTCAGGAGAGATTTTTATAAATGATTTTAATATAACAGATAAGAATTTAAACTTAACTGAGATAAGGAAAAGAGTAGGTGTTGTATTTCAATATCCAGAATATCAATTATTTGAAGAAACAATTGATAAAGATATAGCTTTTGGACCCACTAATTTAGGTCTAGAAGAGGCTGAAATACATAATAGGGTAAAAGCATCGATGGAAGCTGTAGGACTTGACTATGAGGAATTTAAAGATAAATCTCCATTTGAATTATCAGGAGGACAAAAACGTAGAGTTGCAATAGCTGGAGTTATAGCAATGAATCCAGAAGTACTTATATTAGATGAGCCAACTGCAGGTCTTGACCCTGGTGGAAGAGATGAAATTTTCAATTTAATAAAAAATTTACATGAAAAAAACAATATGACTATAATATTGTCATCACATAGTATGGATGATATGGCAAAGTTGGCACAAACTTTAATTGTTATGAATCATGGGAAAATAGAATTTATGGGTACTCCTAGAGATGTATTTAAATCAAATGCTATTAAATTAAAAGAAATTGGTTTAGATATTCCACAGGTTTTAGAACTTGCATTGAAATTAAGAGAACAAGGTTTTGACATTAGTGAAGACATATTGACTTTAGAAGAAGCAAAACAGGAAATATTAAGAGTTGTGAGAGGGCGAGGATTATGTTAAAAGATATAACTATAGGGCAATACTACCCAACAAGTTCTGCTATTCATAAATTAGATCCAAGGATAAAACTTGTAGCAACAATTGTATTTATGGTATCTATATTTGTAGTAAATAAATTTTGGCCTTATATGATAGTTTTATTATGTTTATTAGGTATGATAAAGTTAGCTAATATACCAGTTAAGTATATTGTTAAGGGTGTAAAGCCTCTTAAGTGGATTATTTTATTTACATTTATTATAAATATTTTTTTCTTACCAGGTGATGAGATATGGTCATTTGGATTTTTAACGATAACAAGTCAAGGTTTGAGACAAGCAATTTTTATGGCAATAAGACTTATATTTTTAGTAATTGGGACATCATTACTTACTTTAACAACTTCACCAATAGAATTGACAGATGGTATAGAGAGATTATTGAATCCCTTTAAGAAAATTGGTTTACCAGTTCATGAGCTTGCAATGATGATGACAATTGCTTTGCGCTTTATTCCGACATTATTGGACGAAACAGATAAAATAATGAAAGCTCAGATGTCTAGAGGTGCAGACTTTGAAAGTAAAAATCTTATAAATAGAGCTAAAAATCTAGTACCTCTTTTAGTTCCACTATTTGTTAGTGCATTTAGAAGAGCAGATGAATTGGCTATGGCTATGGAAGCTAGATGTTATAGAGGTGGGCACAATAGAACAAAAATGAGGGAGTCTGTTATAGTAAAAGCAGATTATATAGCATGTGTGTTTCAAGTTATTTATTTAGGATTAATCATAGCTACTAGATTTATAGCGATTTAATAGAAGCATATATAGATGAGGTAAAATATGAGAAATATAAAGATTACAATCCAATATGATGGTAGAAATTATTGTGGATGGCAGAAGCAACCAGATTCCCTAGGGATACAAGGTACAATTGAAAAGGCTATATATGAGATAACGAATGAAGAAGTTAAACTTATAGGGTCAGGTAGAACTGATTCAGGAGTTCATGCTCTTGCACAAACTGCAAATTTTAAAATTAGTTCAAGTATAAGTATAGAAAGTATACCAATGGCACTAAATGCTAAATTACCAAAAGATATATCAGTTATAGAAGCATATGAAGTTAATGATGATTTTCATTCAAGATACAGTGCAAAAGGAAAAACATATAAATATTTAATATATAACAGTAAGTTTAGACATCCAATACTTAACAACATATCATATCAAGTAAAGTACGAACTTGATTTTGATAAAATGTGTATAGAATCAAAAAGCCTATTGGGTACACATGATTTTAAAGGTTTTATGAGTTCTGGTTCATCTGTAAAAGATACAATACGAACAATATATGATATAAATATAAAAAAAACAGATGATTTGATTACTTTAGAAATTAGTGGAGATGGGTTCTTATATAATATGGTGAGAATTATTGTTGGAACACTTGTTGATATAGGACGTGGTAGAATTAATGAATCATTTTTAGATATAATAGAATCCAAAAACAGATCAAGATGTGGACATACAGCTCCAGCACAAGGATTATTTCTTAAAAAAGTTCATTATTAACTTGACACACCAGGCTACATGTATTAAAATATATGAGAATGTGTTAATAAGTCCACTTGCCCCGGACTTGACATAAACGGTAAAAAATTTTTATGAAAAGTAGTTAAGGAGGGACAGTTATGAAAAGTTATATAGCTAAGCCAGCTGATGTACAAAGAAAATGGTACTTAGTTGATGCTGAAGGAAAAACATTAGGTCGTATAGCAACAGAAATTGCGACAGTATTGAGAGGTAAACATAAACCAACATTTACTCCTCACGTTGATGGTGGAGATTTTGTTGTTGTAGTAAATGCAGAAAAAGTAGTTTTAAGTGGAAAAAAATTAGATCAAAAATATTACAGATACCACACTGGTTATGTAGGTGGATTAAAAGAAATATCTTATAGAGATATGATGGATAAAAAACCAGAAGAAGTTATAGCACATGCTGTAAATGGCATGTTACCTAAAAACAAATTAAGAAGTAGAATGATGACTAGATTAAGAGTATTTGCAGGTGCTGAACACACTCATGCAGCTCAAAATCCAGAAGTTTTAAACTTTAAATAAGATTAATAGGTGAAAGGAGGAGTTTATAATGGCTAACGTTCAATATTATGGAACTGGAAGAAGAAAAAGTTCTGTTGCTAGAGTAAGACTAGTTGCAGGTGAAGGAAATATATTAGTAAATGGAAGAGCATTAGAAAATTATTTTAACTATGAAACATTAATAAGAGATGTTAAACAACCATTAGTTTTAACTGGTAATGAAAATAAATATGATGTTATAGTAAAAGTTGAAGGTGGAGGATTCACTGGACAAGCTGGAGCTATAAGACATGGTATATCTAGAGCTTTATTAAAAGCTGATTTAGATTTAAGACCTGCTTTAAAGAAAGAAGGTTTCTTAACTAGAGATGCAAGAATGAAGGAAAGAAAGAAATACGGATTAAAAGCAGCAAGAAGAGCTCCACAATTCTCAAAAAGATAATTATTTATTTTTTTGGAAAAGCAAAATCCTTTATTTTCTGCCATTCAGAAAATATGGGAGCATGTTAAAATGTTGGGTTTAAGTTAATGATTGATATACAATAAAATAATAAGATATCTTATTAGGATGTTTTTCAATAGAAAAACATCCTTTTTATTGTTTTAATTGTCTAATAAAAAATTACATGTTAAAGTTATTGGAATAATAGTTCTATTGAGAAATTAATAAAGAAAGTTACAGTAAATATAATTAAAAATTTTATATTTTATAAGCAATAAAATTTAGGTTATTTAATAATATAATTCATAATATAAATTGTCATAATTTATTATACCTGTTATTCGATAATAATTAAAAATAGGAATTTAGAGTAGACGTGAATATAGCATATTTATGTAATCATATATTAATATTAAAAAATAGAGATTGATAAATACTAAAGTGAAATTTAAATGTTTGTACTAATATTTGGAATATTATAGTGTTTTTATAAGTATACATATACAGGGTGATGTTGTGAGAAAGTACATAAAACATATAATTTTTAGTTTTGTTATGGTGTGTCTAGTAATAGTATCAATATTTGAAGTGAAAAATATTTCTGAAGATGTTATCAAATATATGCCAATAACAAATAAAACAATAATTTTAGATGCTGGTCATGGAGGTATTGATCCAGGAGCATTAAACAAGGATAAGAGCACATCTGAAAAAGATATCAACTTAGCAATAACACTTAAGCTTAGAGAGCTTATAGAATCAAGTGGAGGTCTTGTAATATTAACCAGAGAAGATGACAGTAGCCTCTATAAAGAAGAAAATAATAAAACTACAAGACAAAAATATAATGAGAACTTAAAAAATAGGAAAGAAATAATTTCTAATTCCAATGCTAATATGTTCGTATCCATACATCTAAATGCATTTGAACAGTCTAAATACTATGGAGCTCAGACCTTTTATCCTAAAGATAAACAAGATAGCAAGGAATTATCGAAGTGTATTCAAGAAGAACTTAAAAGAGTAGTAGATAAAACAAATAACAGAGAAGTTAAGCCTAGAGATGACATATACCTTTTGAAAGAAAATAATATTCCATCAGTGTTAATAGAGTGTGGTTTTCTATCAAATGAAAAAGAATGTAAACTTTTGACAGATGAAACATATCAAGAAAAGATAGCGTGGGCGATATACATAGGTATACAAAAATATCTAAGTTGAAATAATTATAAAAATAAGTCTAAATATGTAAATAGCTTGTATTGAGGTGTTTAAAAATGCATTAATATGAGCTATTTTTGTTTTGACAAAAAAATAATTAAAATAAAAGTTAAAAAAGCGTTGACTTAGAATAACATAGATGATATTATATATGAGTGCCCAAAAGGAGCACAAAAATAAGACAAAAGAACTTTGAAAATTAAACAGTAGGTTAATTTATAAACAAGAAACAAACCATAAAGCCAGATATTTTGATAACAATAGTATCTGAGCCTGATAAACTTTTATTTGAGAGTT
>NZ_JAGWDG010000027.1:0-29436 GCF_020658095.1 Clostridioides sp. ZZV14-6009 | reverse complement strand
AATTTTAAAGTTTGTAACTACATTTTCTTTTGTAGTAGCATCTATAATATTTACAACTATTCTCTGTGTTAACAAACTATGTGTTACAGTTGCCTTGAATCCGCTTTCTGCATCATCCACCCAATCATCAATTGCGACCCTTTGAGTGTATGCAACATTAGAGCCACCTGCGATTAATTGGTCAATTTTAATATTTTGTTTCTCATTTTCTGTGTCAATTCTAGTGTTTAACTCTGTTTTAGTTGTATCTATTTTAGTGTCTAGGTCCTGTAAATCTTTTAATGTAGCAAAGATTATAGTTGGGTCTATCTTGAGTTCTATGTTATTTACATTAGATACAACAAAGATAGTTTTTACTTTCATGTCAATTACTGCTCCATCTTCCACTTTAGGTTTATATGCTGACCTATACTTTGATATAGCTAGTAAATTACCTTCGGTATCTAAATAACCTATCTCTCTAACTACAAATCCACCAGCACTAGCAGGTACTAAACTTTCTAAAATTAAGCAATTTGTCATGCTTTCATCAGTCTTGACATTCCCTACTTTACCTTCCCAAACTACATTTTTTAATACTGTTTGTTCCTCTGTAGGATTATACTCATTTCCTCCACCATCTCCAAGTTGAATCTTAGCAAAGTCAACTTTTTCTCCTGCTAAACTTGCATTTGCAATCTTTGCTTTTCCTATATCTGTTAATATTGTGTAGTAACTTTTATCTGTAGCCAAACTACCACCTCCTATCTAATAAATTGTAATCTCTTGGTATCCAAATCCATTACCACTAAGTATATTAATCTCTCCTTGTGTTTCAATATCACTAGGTGACCAAGGGTAAATTGTAATCTCATGCCCTGTGACTGTTGTTGCACCAAAATACATGCCATTATCTTTGCTAACTAGCACCCTAGTATAATCTAAAGTCATATTACATGGCTTAATATTACTTACAAAAGAATGAACTTCCTCAAACCAATCTTGATTTCTAACATCACTCTCAAGGTGTATGTTATAAGTAGCATTATTAATAGTTAATTCATAATTACCTTCTCCAACTATACTATCTAACCAGTTCCTAAGAAATCTCTCTGAATAAGGTAATTTACTTATATATTTACTAAAAATCCTAAATCTTCTATCTTCTAAACTCTCATTACTTTTAGGAATTATAGACATTATCTTTTCCCATCTTTTTATACCACTTGGAGTTAAATCCTCTAAAAACTGGTCATTTGATAGTTCTTTTAATTTATCATGTAATGTTTTTATTTCTTTGTTTTCTGCATTAAATACTTTTATATATTCTTCTTTATCCTGCAAAACTTGTGGTAAGTAATTTATTAGATTAATCTCTTTATCCAACTACCTCACCTCTTATTACTATGCTGTTACTATCTATTGTTAGATTAGATTTAACATCATTTATCATTGTGTTTGTAATATCTAACACTCCATCAATACTAAGTAATCTAGTTTCAATTTGAGATATACGGACTATTAAGTTTTCTTCATCTTCCCAACTCATGTTAAGTTCATTTAAATAGTCGTCTATTGCTTCTTCTGCTATAGTCTTTATATTCTCCCAAGTGTAGTTACTCTTATATGTTATTTCTGCTGATATATTTATAGTTGTACTTGTAACTCCTTCAACAGTAACTTTATGTCCTATTGGTGCTAACCCAAGACCTTCTCCTTGATGTCCGATTGGGTCAATTTCTTCTTGAACTAAATTAACTAAGTCAGTGCTTGGTACTTTGAAATTAGAATTAATTATTACTAGCTTAACAGTACCTCCACCATTCCACACAGGATAAACTTTAACTCCTCCAACATCAGGCAATTTATTAACTTCATCTTTGTAATTTTGAATATTACCACCGAAACTTTGTGAATTTAAACTATCATAGTATCTTTGCCTTAAACTGTCCTCAGATTCTTCATCTTCTCCATTTATCAATATTTCAGTTAACTCAGCTGTTTCAAGACCATCTATATATTCGATAGGTATTAGTTGCCCTAACTCAAATATAGGTCCAGCAGTCTCACATTTCATCTTGTATATATCTTCAGATATTCTCTCAATTGCTACATAGTTATACTCACCTAAATTAAATCGTGAATCAAGAGGAATATCTATGTTAAAAACGCCTTTTGCAATTGTATTAGTAGCAGATAGTGGCGTGATTCCTCGTTCTTTGCATCTTTTCTCTAAATAATAATAACTAGCAGTATCAACAAAGGTTTGGTCTAGTAATTCATCCATTGCAATGTAAGTTTCTGATAACTCGACAGCAACAGGAGCAAGAGCATTATATATTATAGAACCTTCTCTTTTATCAAATGTATCTGGTACACTATCTAACATTCTTTTAATTATATTTTCAAAAGTCATTAACTCAAACAATTATACACTCACCACCTTCTCTGCTTTAATATTTCCATATTTTGTATGAACTATAAACTTACAATGTATTTTTCCTTTTATATTTTGAAACTCAAAATTATCTACATTTTCAATCCTATCATCTTGAATTAGTGCTTCTGTTATCCTTCTCTCTAACTCTGGTATTACAAAAGTTATAGGCTCTCCAATAAGGTCGTTCAACTCGACTCCATAATTCCGAGAATAAATAAGGTGCTCATACCTTTCAGTATTTAAAATTAAAAAGATGGTCTGTTTTAATGCTTCCACATCATCACAAATACCATCTACTCTGTTTTTTTCTATATGAAGTTTAAATGTCTTACTTGGATTTAAAGGAACAATAAAATTTATAATTGATACATCTTCAATATCATAGTCAATGTTATCTGTTGGTAACACTTTATCACATCCTATCTAAAATCAAATATTGCTGCCCTCCTTGCATACGAATTAAAACCAATTTGTCTCCTACCTTTTTGTCTGTATATCTTTTAAATGTATCTGTTTGTATTAGAAAAGATTCTTCAAAAGAGGCTTTTTGCTCTATCTTAACTACTAAAGGATTAACACTTTCTATAGTTCCAAATGCAATTTGCATTGGATTACTTGTTTCTACTGCATCCATCGCTGCTTTCTTAATTATTTGTAATAATTCTTGGCTCATATTTAACCTCACTTATATAAATCTTCTCACATGTGTGTACGCTTTTCCTTTTCTATATGAATTAACAGACTCTATTTTTACCACATCTCCTGTTTGTGGTGAATGAATTATTTGATTGTTTCCAATATACATTACAACATGATTACTACTTCCTCCACCAATTCTGCACAATAAATCTCCTGCTTTCCACTTGCTTCTATCTTTTAAATCTACAGCTTTTCCTGCTTTACTTTGTGCGGAAGCAGTACGAGGAATGTTTATACCTATCTTTTTATAGCACCACTGTGTAAGCCCACTACAGTCAAATGTATTAGGACCTTCTGCTCCATACACATAATTACAACCCAGTTTACTTTTAGCTATACTAACTAGTTTATCTGCTTTAGAATTATTTGCATTACTATTTTGGTTATTACCTTCAACTTGATATGTTTGTTCTTCATCTCCACCTATAATTATATAGCCATTCTTTCTACCAAATTTTTTACATTCACTGGCATTAGCTAATAGTATATCTATATGATATATTCCGTTTGTTTCAACATATATTCTTCCTCCATTATCTTTAACTGTATATACTTTGTTGTCATAGGCAGTACCAGGAAGTATAATTTTTACTTTATCTCCATACTCAAAAACTGGATGTTTCTTTAAAAAGTCATCAGTATACCAAGTTTTCTTAACTCCTTCTCGGTTCATTGGACCTGCAACAGTTCTTGATTTTACATCAAGTGGCTTTCCGTTACAATCTATTTTTCCGCCTTCCATTGCATTGTTTCCTGGATAATATGCAGTAAATATAGCAGGAACTTTTTTACCTGTATTTGTTTTTGTAGTACTTTGTGCAGGACCATTTTTCTTTTCATCTTTATTATTACTATTTCCACTTGAATAGGAACTTGAAGAATATGAAGCAAATTCGTCTCCATCCACCAAAGTTAGGTCCATAAAATGACTGTTATTTTCAAATGTATGTTTTACTTTCTCAACTAACATATAATTTTGTAACTTAATATCTCCTAAATCTAAAAAAACAGGTATTAAACAACCTGCTCTTACTCTGATGTCTCCAATTGCATTTTTTAAACTTAATGACTTAGTTTTCTTATTATATAATTTTAAGAGCATTTCTGCTTTTTTGTCCATTTCTGCTTTTGTCACGTTACTATCTACTGTATCAAATAGTTGTAGAACTCCCCAACTTCTTATATGAACTGAATCTTTTACTGTAGTAGAAATCCTTTGACTTGTGTTTTCATCCTCTTTTAATAATTTTACTTGAGTATAAGTATCACTATCAATCGAAGAATTATAGTCAAAATCCTCAATCACATCATTATTCATAACTACATCTAATTTCATAGAAGCTACATTCTTTAATACTAGCCGACCAAAATCATCATAGAGTGTATACATTTCTTTTTTCTCTCTCAGAGTATCATCTAAAGCTGTTAGCACCATGTCAAAAAGTGTTTTATTTTCTTCTATCCTAGATATTTTATACTTAGTATCTTCTATAGATTTACACTTTAGTTTAAAATCGTCAGCTAACATTTTTATTATTTCACTTGCTGTATAATTTTTAAAAACATAAGTATCTTTATTCTTAAAATATCTCAACTGGTCGTAAGCAACAATTTTAATGTGATTTTCTTTATCTCTTTTCTTCTGAAATATATATCCATAAAATATGCCTATTCCCTTATAATACAACCTTACAGAGTTACCTTCACAGAATTGTAGTATATCATCCATAACTATTGTAAATTCTAATTTACTTGGTGTGCCTCGTCTTTCTATCTCCCATGTAATGTTATCAAGGACAACTGGCTCATAGAAATCTTCCCAATGTGCTATGACTAATCTTACATCCCTATCATTTGCCAAAACTAAATCATCAGCCAAGTTTTAACACCTGCCCTTTATAGATGGTGTATTTAGGTACTCTTTTACCCTTGTTAGCTTTATCCATCATATTTTTATTTAGTTCATATACTTTCTTATATAACGAACCATTTCCTAATTGCTTTTGACAAATTGCCCAAAGAGAATCACCACTTTTTACTGTATAAGTCTTGGTGTTTGGTGCATTAACAGAATCGACCCTCTTAGGTTCTATTTTTACATTAGGTCTCCCAGTCTCGTTTTTAGGTGCAGCAGGAACTAATTTTTTAGTTGAATAATCTCTATATTGTTTTAACTTTATTGCAACCTTAAAATCTGAACCATTTTCTGCATCTTCTACTATGTTATATTCCTCAAGTGATACTTTTCTATTTGTATTAAATAGTACTTTATTCCCAAGTTGTCGAGATACAATGAATTGAAATGGCTTACAATCTGTCTTTAGTAGTTCTAGTTTACTTAAAAAGAATTGAACATCTTTAAAAGTACCTCGATAGAATGGTAGTTTATTATGTGTAAACTCTGCTTCAAAACTTATTTCAGATAGACCAGGAGTCTTTAATATGTTTACTTCTCCATCATTTATAAGGTCTACAGTTTTATTTTTATTTGTTGTTTTTATTTCTAATTTGCCAGGTGTGATTGGTAATTGTACTCCATCCAAGTAAAAATCATAAGCCATTTTTTCACTCTCCTTTCTAAACTACTCCTTCTGCCGATACAACCATTGCGTCATTTAATTTTTCAGTTAGTACATTAACTATTCCATCTAAGTCAGTATCTTTACTTATATTGTTTGTATTGTTCATGTCTATTTTAATGTTTACTCCTGTAAATCTGTTGATAGTCTCTTGTTCCGCAATATCTCTAAGATATTTTAAGTCTTCTTGACTTTTATCCATTGTTTTTGCCATCTTTGCAGTATTTCCTGCCGTGTCCTTTGCTCCTTTGGCTGCATCATTAAGTGGAGAATTAAGTCCTGCTGAGCCTATTCCATCACCAAGTCCGTATTTTTTATCCCAAAGGTCGTCTAATCCTAATTTTTTCTTTGCATCTTCTGCTATTTTACTGATATCAAATTTATTTTTTATGTTAGTTTCTAGTTTATCGCCCCACTTATATCCTGCATCCCAAGCCTTTCCATAATTAAATCTGTCAAAATGCAGTTTATTAGGGTCCATTCTTTCAACTTTTATTTTAGCTTCCCCTGCGACTTTATCTGTCCACCCTTGTAATTTATCTTGCCAACCACTCACTGCATTTGCTAGATTTGAGCCAAATATGGTATCTATTGCAGATGCTATGCTTCTTAATATACCTAATACCGCATCAGCCATTCTAGATACCGCCCTTATGACAGAGCCAATCGGGTTGTCTAAAAAGTTAGCAAAGAACTCTGCAAAGTTTGCTAAACTATTATAAATTAAAGCTACAATATCTATAATTAAGTTCCCTGTTGCAATAAATAAATTTCCTATGAAAGCTGCCGCAACTGATATTGCACCTGCGACAACACCTATCGCAGATACACTTGTCCCCGCAAAATGATTAAATATTGCTACTCCTACGAAAACTGCTGCTATTACTAGAGCTATTGTAGCTACAACCATTACTATAGTAGTAATTAGAAGTAACATAGAACCACTTAAAGCATCTGTAGATATTTTTGCTGCTATATTCATCATTATATTTGTTAATAATGAACCATTTAATAAATTAGTCCAAAATGCTTGCAGAGCTGTCCAACTAACTTGAATAGCAGTAATTGCAACACCTGCTAAAATAGCAGCTTTGTATAACCCCCACAATACAATACTAGTGATTAATAAAGGCTGTATTATGCTCCATCCATGTGCAATAAAATTAATGACACTTCCTATAGTTGTTAATAGCCATCCTAACCCTTGAGCTACTAGACTAACTCCAACAATCATCAGATTAAAAAATCCACTAAATGCTGGACTACTCAATAAATCAATTATTCCATTAAAAACACTATATCCAACATTTCCAAGAATATATAATGAATCTGTAATATTAACTATGAAGGTTCGGAATCCTCCGCTGGAAACAGTATCCTCAATCTTTTTTTGTATCGCTCCAAATATCATTACTGCGTTATTCTTAATTGATGTAAAGATTTGACCTATTGTAAGTGGCATTTTTTCAAATTGAGCATTTGTTTCTGCTGCTGCTGCAAGTAATGAGTTTTTCACAATGTCTGCTGTTAACATTCCTTCTGATGCCATTCCTCTTATTTTTCCTATGTCGACATCGAGATAATCCGCAATGCTTTTGATGATGTTAGGTGCTGACTCAAACACTGCATTCAGTTCCTCACCTCTTAGCACACCACTTCCTAACCCTTGTGTTAATTGTAGTAATGCTGAATTCATTTCTTGTGTGCTTGCTCCTGCAATTACAAATTTTTTATTCAATTGCTCTGCGAAACTTACTATTTCTCTAGTACTACTAAATACACTCCCTGCATTCATTCCGATTCGTGATACTATTTGTGCAGTATCTAAGTAAGATGCACGAGACCTTTCAGCGGACTGAAAAATCATTTTATTTAGTCCTCCATCAGATAATTGTCCATCGTTTATCATTGCTAGTCGTGCATTCGTACTGGTCATCTGGTCGCTTAAACTACCTAATCCTCCTATCGTCTTTAATCCCATATAAGCTCCTGCTAGTTTCTTAACACTTCCAAGTAAATTATTTGTAGAGTTTGCCCCCTTGTCAATATCTTCGTTAAATCTTCTCTGTTGCTCATCAGCTTTTCCTATATTTTGTTCTATCCTCGTTAAAATACTTTCAATATTGTTTAAACTTTGTTGAGAAGCTTGTATCCCACCTGTGTTAAGTGGATTATGCAACCTTTGTTGCAACCTATCAAAACTGTTAATTGTAGTGTTAATAGCATTAGTCATATTACGAAATGCAGGAGTCATTCCGTCAAAAATTCTAATGGATGTTTGTATCGTTGCCATTTCCTCATTCTCCTTTCATAAATTTCCATATAAAAAAACACCTACATTAGTAAGTGTTTATTATTTATGCCCAAAACTGTTTACCACAGCTCAAACATGTAACTCTAACTTTCTTTGCTCCTAAATTTCCAGCTACTAAACCTATTCCACCAGTTAGACTCGCTCCTACTACTGCTTTCCCTATGCCAAAACCTTTTTTATGTGCTGATAGAGATGTTGAACCACACTTAGGGCAACGAGCTATTTTTTCTTTTTCTATTTTTTCCTCTTTGGCTCTTCTAATTTTTGACATATCATCTTCTTTTTTTCTTTTTTCTTCAAGCATCTCAGAATTTTCAGCATAATATTTTTGATATGGCTCTTCTAATATTTTTCTACAATCTTCCAAATTTATTCCAGTTAATTCCTTCAACCTTCTAATAGAAGATGCTTTTATAAAACTTGTTTCTCGCATTACATGTTGTAAATCAATACCTTTTAAATCATATTCTTTTTCTTCGATGATGCTTTCATCTGCAATCTTTATATCAAATATTTTTGTTCCACATTGACTGCAAAATTTACTTTCTTTCAGACATTTCGTGCCACATTCACTACAAAATATATATTCTAATGTATCATTCATAGTACAATATCCCCCATATAATATTTTATAGGATTATTATACTATATAAGTAAAATTTTTACATCATAATCACCTCCTTTCAATAAAAAAGCACCTACCATTTAAGTAAGTGCCTCATTTTTGTTTTAAGTCCACATTAAATCTTTATTCAAATTTTATTTTCCCTAACTCTATCCAGTTTTCTTTGTAAAGTTCAGGATATCTCTTTTTTGAATCTTCTTCAGATGCTCCATTATCTCCATAATTTATTGCTTCTTCTAAATTCGTATAATTTGTTAGATTGTATTTTAATACAACTTCTTTAACATTCATCTTCTTTTCAGTTAATATTTTAACTTGTGCATCAAATTTATCATGTGCTGGAACTTCTTTATTATCTAACTTATCAGTCACTTTTATATCTTTAATTTTTTTATCCCAATCTGTACCATCTGCATTCCATCCAGCTTCAAACAGTTTTACAGGTTTATCGGTTGTATTTTCTACAGTTACATTTACAACCTTATATTCATAATCAGCAGCCTTTTTTGCATCTGACCCTACACCGAAATACTCGCCATTTTTATTAGGAGTTCCATCTTTATCATAATCGCCTTTCATTTCTTCTTTTGAAACACCTTTAACTGTAATTCTAATTCCATCTATTTCATTTGGGTTAGACTTTTTTTCTATCTTAGGTACATCATCGTAGTCTTCATTATCATCATTTGAGGAACATGCAGCTACTCCCATACTTAGTAAACATAATATTACTAATAAAAAATATCTTTTCATTCTCTAAATCCTCCATATTTTTTTATTTTATAATATATTTCAACATAAAATATGGGTTTACCTTTATTTTAGTTAAATATCTCTAGCAATACAACACAAATCCTTTTCTGTAAGTTCTATGTCTTTATTCATTCAATCACCTCTATTTTATTACATAACAAAAGCACCTACCATAAAAGTAAGTGCTTCCTTTTTTATTTAGTTTTTATCTACATTGTTAATGTAAAACATAAATTTACAACTGTAGTCAAGTTGGTTACAGTTGAATTTACTTAATATAAAATCCCTAGTTACTTATAAATTGAATTAAGAGTACATTTCTTTACATATCACTTAGTTAATATAATACTAGTAATGTAATTTGAGTTTTGACCATGTTCCCAAAACGGGAATATGCTATCATTTCAAATATTTTATATAAGCAACGAAATTCAAGCAAAAAAATACCTACTCATTTATAGATACCTTATAAATTAATAGTTCTATAATAAAGTTTTTATTATTTGTTATAAAAATTTCATATTTTTATTGACTATAAACAATATTTTATATAAACAACGTTTTATTTATAAAATATTGTGGTATAATAAAAACAAGAAGAACTACAATCTATTTAGCGGTAGAGTGAAGTTCATAATTTTAAAAAATATAAATTATTTAAATTTGCGGAACTTTATTTTAAAATCAAGTTCCCAGCCACTTTTACTCTTGCCACGAGTTGAGTGGCTTTTTACTTTTATAAATACTTTACAAATTAAGCAAAATATTAAACTAGCAATAACGCCAGCTATTACATTAAGTAAAAAGTTATTCATACTTCCCACCTCCTTTCATTAGGAAGTAGGTTTTATCCCAGTATGAACTCCACTCTATAAATTGTAGATTACATCTTCTTGCTAAAATTATTATAACATATAATTCTTACATATTTTTCCTATATATTACTTTTTATTTTATATTTTTTCAATAAAAAGCACCTACTGTAAAAATAAGTGCTTTCTATGTTTATTTAATTTTATTAATTAATAGGTTGATACAAATTCTATACCAACCTAAGAATATCTACATAAAACAATTAAATAATATAATCAATAAGTATTTTTTTTACTCTTTTAATCAAATTACCACCTGTTCCCCAATCAATCTGAAGTAGCCCAATTGCACTACCAGTTGAGGTGATTTTAACAAGTGTTTTTCCTGTAGTATTTTCACAAATCACTACCAAACCTGCATCACTATTACTTCTTGCATAATATTTTTCAAATATTGTAACTATTATAGACTTATCATTTTCCAAGTTATAAATATCAACAGAAACTAAATCTGCATCAAAATTTTCTTTTATAATCTTTTGAGCTTCTAGTGGTGTCATCTTTACACTAAATACATCTCTTGCCATATCATTCATCACATCCTAAATAAAAATGTACTCTTTTAGTATTTTCTAGCACTTTTATCAAACAGTATTCCTATTCCTCCTAATAAAGCCAATATAGAACCAAAATTTCTATATTGTGAAATAGATTGTTCTAAATATATATTATATTGGTTGGTATCCATCGTTCCACCATTTTGTTGCATAATACGTTCTACACTAAATTGCCCAAGACCTATACAGCAAAATAACACTATTATTCCAATTACAAAAGCAAATATACATATTGTAAGTTTAAGATTCTTATTTTCCATAAATACACCTCTCATAATTTAGATTTATTTGTTGTTTTTACTTGGTTATATATTATCTACATTAAACTATTAAAAAGAAATAGAGTCAAAGCCAAAGTTGATATACCTATTTTTTTACTGAATTTTTTGAACTTTTTATTCATAATCCCTACTATTTCCCCCTTCTTATAATTAATTATTTTTTTAATTTTTATAAATTTACCTCTTTATTTACAAATTATAGCATAATTTTATAATTAAATAGCTATTCTCTTAAAATTATTTAATATAAAAAAGCTGTATTTCTATTTATTAATTAATAGTCAAGTAAGTAATAAATAGAAATACAGCTTAAAATATTCGACTTTTTACCAAGGTTATTTCATCTGATTAATAAACTAGAAATTTACACTTTACCAAATATAAGGTATAATACGATATTTCGTTTTTTGACAATATTCCTTATATCCATCAAGTTCAGCACTAAGTAACTTCTCTTCATCTAATATCCGAAACACAATTATTATGCATAAAGTAATTGCAGCAATCATTCCCCACCATGAATTCAGTGCTAGAGGTGTAAAAAGTATAATTAATATAGCACCTAGATACATAGGATGTCGCACAACTGAATATGGTCCATCAGTAATCACTTTTTGATTACTCATAACAGTTATAACTTTTGATGTAAAGGAATTGTATCGAAAAACAAAGAATACAATTATAAATCCAATTAAAATAAGTACATCTGATATTATTGTCAAAATAAGTGGAATACTAGACCAAGCAAAGCGGTTATCTAGAGCTGGTACTCCTAGCAATCCAAATAAGAAAAGAAATCCAGCAATACTTTGACCAAGTATTTGTTGTGGCAATTTGATGGCAAATTTTATTTTTATCTCTTTTTTTCGAAGATACTTGTATTAAAATATTTTTATTGCATAGTTTGATATTTTTCAGTATTTATACAGCCTTTATCATCATCTTGCCACCATCAAATACATATTCAACCATATTGTGTTCATATAAATATGTTATATAAGAACGTATTGTACTACCAACTAGAACGTATTGATTAGCATCTAATTTAACGTTGTACACATCACACATTTTTTCAATGACTTCATCAATCATAATTGGTTCACAACAAACCTTTTTAATATTAGATATTATCTCTTCCATCTTTTCTTTATTGACATCAATTAAATCTTGTATACTTGTAGTCTTGACAGAGTGACTTGGAACAAAAAAATCTGCATCAAGAGTTTTCATTTTTTCTAACGTTTTAAATTGTAAATCTATATCCAATAAAAAAAAGAAATGATATTTACTAATTATATTTTCTGGTGTAAGGCTATCTGCAACAAACAAAACATTATCTGGAGTTCTAACACCAATCATTTCAAAATAATGACCAGGAAGAGAAATCGCTTCAAGTTCTGTATCTAAAATTTTCCCATTTGAAGGTATAATATAATCAACTTCACTCTCTTTTGCTAATAAAAATTTATTTTTTAATGCTTTACTTGGATACCCTCCATACAAAAATGCTGATTCTAATATTGGATTTTCTGTAAAGTATCCTTCTATTTTAGTTGTAGCAATCTTGCATTTTGTTTGATTTTTCAAATATGCATTCCCTCCTATGTGGTCTGCATTTGAATGAGTGTTTATTATTAGTTTAGGATTTAAATTATGCTCCTCTAATAGTCTAAGAACTTGTCTGGCTGTATCTTTGTTATTTCCACTGTCAATTAAAATTGCATTATTTCCATCTACATATACACCTACTATTGTAGGAAGTGGGATATAATATGTATTTCCTTCTATATGTTCTAAAGTCAGTTTAGCCATTTTATAACCTCCCTTAAATTTATTTTTAATTATAGCATTAATTTTCAGAAAATTCCAATCAAATTATTTTTATAATATGTTTTTATTTTTTTTATTAAAAATTGGAAAAACTATATGATATATATTATAATCTATATATAAGGAGTGATGTTATTGAAAAAAGATAGAATAACTTTTTCAGAAATTTTAATATTAATTGTAGGCTGTATATTAATGGCAATTTCTCTTAACATGTTTTTTAATCCACATGCAATTGCTGCTGGTGGTATAACAGGTCTTGGAGTTGTTTTAAATTCATTATTTGGTGTACAACTTTGGATTGTCAATTTACTTTTAAATATACCTCTATTCATATTTGCTTACAGAATACTTTCAAAGAAAGATTGCTTTAAAACAGTCTTAGGTATAATTTTTCTTACTATAGCACTTAAAGTTACTGCAAATATGACTACACTAGATATTACAAATGATATGTATCTTGCAATTATATCTGGTTCTATTTTAATGGGAGTTGGTCAAGGCCTTATTTTTAGAATAAATGGCTCTACAGGTGGAACCGATTTGATGGCACTCCTATTAAATAAATATTTTCCTACACTTAGTATCCCTGTTTTGATGGGTATTGTCGACTGTGTTGTAGTAGTACTATCGGGAATAGTAAATAGACAAGTTGAGATTGCACTTTATTCAACTGTAGCACTATACATTTTAGTAAAAATTAGTGACTTACTTATTGAAGGATTTAATTATTCAAAATCATTTACTATTATATCTGACCTTTCATCAGACATAAGTAAAAGAATAATGGAAGATTTAGATAGAGGCGCAACTATTCTAAAAGGCGAAGGTGCTTATACTGGAGAAAATAAAAATGTACTTTTGGTTGTAGTTGAGAAAAAAGAAGTTGTTGAACTAAAAAAATTAGTGAAAAGTGTCGATCCTAATGCATTTATAATAATTACAGATATACATGAAGCTTTAGGAAATGGATTTAAAAAAATAGAATAATCACAAAAACAAATAGCAAGCATAAATTTCAGATATAAAAAACTTATATTTTTATATTTGAAAATTGTGCTTGCTGTTTTTCATACAATAAACAATCAAAAAATACACCACTTAGATTTAATTTTAAATTTATCTCATTGTGCTAAATTTGCATTATTTATTAGTTTAATATCTATATTTTATATACTTTCCTATCAATATAAATTTAAAATAGATTAATTACATTGACACAAATCTGTATAAAATATATGTTAAATTATCTACTACTATAATAAGTAATTGTAATTTACATATAAATTACGATTACTTATCTATAAATTTCTTTTTTATCTTACTATCAATGATAGGTATAGGAATTATCATCCCAATTATACTGATTAAAAGATTAATCAAACTTAAGTATTCAGGTCTAATTTTTATAAAAATTTTATTCAAACATACAACAATTACTAAAAATAATCCTATAATAATCCATATATATCTCCCAACTTTATATAAATTTCTATACATATAATCTTATCTACAAACTACAAGTTTTTATAATTATTATTCTCCATTATATCATTTATTGAATTTTTTAACAATTAAACGAAATATAAACTTAAACACCTATGCAATTACTAATTATAAAGTATTTTAAAATTACACAAGACCTATATTTATGGATTATAAGATATTTATATAATAAATGATTCATAAATATAGCCAAATTGGTCTAAATATGTATATAATAAAAATAATATGATGATTATATTTAACACTGTCAATAAAACTAAAAATATTAAAAAGGAGAACTTAAAATGAGTGTTAATTTACAAAAAGGACAAAGAGTAAGTTTAGTAAAAGATGCTAATCCTGTAAAAAATTTAGTTGTAGGATTAGGGTGGGATATGAACAAACTAGGTAAGAAAAACTATGATTTAGATGCATTTGCAATAGCATTAACTAATGAAGATAAAATGAAATCATCAAAAGACTTAGTTTATTTTGGACATCTTAAACATCCTTCTAAATCTATCATACATACTGGTGATAACTTAACTGGAAGAGGCGAAGGAGACGATGAACAAATAAATGTTAATTTAGGTGAGATACCTGAATATGTACACAAAATAGTTTTTGGAGTTTCTATATACAGAGCTAAAAAAAGAAATCAAGATTTTGGCCAGATGAATAATTCTTTTATAAGGCTAGTTGATTCAAATTCTAGACAAGAATTATTTAAATATAACCTTCAAGAAGACTTTTCTGGTAAAGTAACAGTTTTGGCAGGCGAAATTTATCGCAGAAATGAAGAATGGAAATTTAATGCCCTAGGAATTGGTCAAAATGAAGAGCTTCATGAATTAACTGATATATATCGTTAATACTAACTATAATAAAAAATTTATAAAAGGAGTTGTTTTAAATGGGTATAACTTTAGCAAAGGGACAAAAAGTAAGTTTAACAAAAACTAACCCAGGTCTTAAAAAAGTAATGGTAGGATTAGGATGGGATACTAATAAATATGATGGTGGTTTTGATTTTGATTTAGATGCTTCTGCATTTTTAACTGGAGCTGATGGTAAGGTAACAAATGATGGAGATTTCATATTCTATAATAATTTAAAACATGCTTCTGGAGCAGTTGAATACATGGGAGATAATAGAACAGGAGTTGGAGATGGTGATGATGAGCAAATAAGTGTTGACCTATCTAAAATACCACAAAACATTGCAAAGATATCATTCACTGTTACTATAAATGAAGCTACTACAAGAAGACAAAACTTTGGACAAGTTGAAAATTCATATATAAGAATTTATAATGAAGAAACTAATGAAGAGCTTATCAAATATGAATTAGGTGAAGATTTTAGTATAGAAACAGCAATAGTGGTTGCAGAGTTATATAAACATAATGAAGAATGGAAATTCAATGCCTTAGGTTCTGGTTTTGAAGATGGTCTTTCAGGATTATGTGGAAATTTTGGTGTTAATATAGGCTAATAAGTAATTTAAAATAAAAAGGATATTTTTAAGTTATATTAAATTGATTTGTTAATTTAAAAAAAATACAAGTATTTAAAAAGTTTTCAAAATACTCTTTGACCATATAATACTTAGTAAAAAAATAGAAATGTGCTATTAGCACAACTCTAATAAGTATGTTTTCTGTTTTTAAGATTTGTCGTAGGATATTTACGTATTCTACGGCTTTCTTATGCGTAAATCTTATCAACAAAATTAAAGTACAAATATCCAATTTACCACAAATACAGTATCCTCATTCAGAATAATCCACTTAGAGTTGTCTTGGTCTTTTTTGTAGCTGTAGTAGAATTGTGAAAACCATACTTTCTACGTATTTGCTGAGTATCTAATCTTGCTGATGGTATCTTTCGTATTATCCTACAAACTCGTCTTCTTAGCTTAAATGTTAGTAGAGTACCATAACCTTCTCGTTTTGCTGTAATATTAAAATAACTCTTTCCTTTTGTTTTCGCATTCATGTTTTATTGTGTCAAAATTTTTATCATATTCCTATTTTAAAATATAGTCACTAATCTACCTCATCAATCACGATTTTAGAAAGTGGTGAAAAAAATGAGAAGATAAATTATAAATAAGTTACTTTGATGAAAATAAGGAGAACAAAAACCAAGTGGCATTCCTTTGACAGAATCCTATCAGGATGAACAATATATCACTACTTTTCTTCCAAAGCCTAAATACATTTCCACAATTTATACATATTTTTATAAATAACAACAAAGGTAGTATCTATTTATTTATAAATACTACCTTTTAATCTATTCATCTTCTTCTTGATAACTTTTTATCCATTCTTCTAATACTTCCATTTTATAGCCACTTAAATCTTCTTTCTCATATAGTTTTGTATAATAAACATATATCTTATTTCTTGAATATATCAATCGCATGACTCGTAATACCCACTAAATCTTCACGCTCACAAGTAGCAAAGTGATATTTCAAATACAATTCAAATATTTCATCGTCCATAGCATCTACTGCTTCACGCATAAATAAGGAACAGCATAGTGCAGTCTTGATACATCAAATACAGACATCAAATCGTCGATGTTTTCTTTACGTACAAGTTCAAGTAAATCCTTTGGCTGGGACTTGGTAGCAAATGTTTTGGAATCAAGCAATCCATTTTTAATATATTCGGCGACACTGATATTACCACGCTTGAACCCTTCGTCAAATAGACAACCATCAGATATGACATACGCGGCAAAAACTACGCCTCCCTGTTTTGTTACACGAATTGCTTCGTGCAAAGCTTGTTGATTATCTTCTGTGCTATAAATATGATACAGCAGACCTAACAGTAATATAACATCATATTGATTGTCTGAAAAAGCAGACAAATCCATAGCGTTACCCTGAATAATAGTTATATTTTCATCTGGTTGAGTATTTTGATGGAAAATCTCTATATTATGTTCAACTAATTCTACCGCATCAACGGCATATCCCTGACGTGCCAGCGAGTAAGTATTGGTTTGTTTCCATATTGCCCACCTTTCTATATTGGAAAATATAAATACTCTACTGTGCGCATTGTTCGACTAATGCGAACAAATACAACTCAATTTTCTTTCATTCTAATACATGCCAGTGGAAATGTCAAATGGCTCATTTCGTATCACTGTGCATAAGCCTTTTATTCATTCGGATACCATCTTACCTTTTGCAGATTGGACAGCTCATAAAAAAATGTAATCTCCATCGGCTTTTCTAGCTGGAAAAAGGAGTAAATAACCGCTGAACTTTACTATATCATATAATTTATGTTCTTAAGAAGAACGATTTGAATCGATTTTAAAATATGTTGAGTAATGCTCTTGATAGTTTATGCATTAATGAATTACAAAAAAGAAACACATCTATAAAAAATATGCTTTTGTTATATATTAATGAAATTTTCTAATACAGCTATAACATGTCTTATATTTTAGCATGGTAGTTTTTGTTCATTTTATTAGTACAACTTCTACTATAGTTTTATGTGTTTCTATTAATAACCATGTATATATCAAAAATTTTATACATATTTACACATATATAGTTAATATTTAACAACATTATCCCTAACTAATATATTTTATGATATAATTATTATAAATTTTCAAACCGTTTTTATATATAAAATTTATTAGTTATGGAGATTACTACAATGTTAAATATATCATTTTTAATTACACTTTTATCCTCTATTATAGAAATTTGGGTATGTAAAAAAGTATTTGATTATACAAGTAAAATAAAAACAAATTCAATGAAATTAAATATTTCTTTTTTAATTGCTGTTTTTGTTCTTATTTTTATTTTTTATTTAAATATTGACCCTAATATTAGAGTTTTGATATGTATTATTTCAACTTATAGTATTTACAAATTCAATTATAGAGTTAACTTTACTAAATGCCTAATAGTTGTATTTTCCTATTGGATGTTGTTAATAGGAATTGACGCATTAACTATGTCATTAACATTGTTTATAAATAATTTGGATAGTATGAATATCTTGTTAGAAGAAAATTTTTACAGATATGAATGCTTATTTATATCAAAAGTATTCTTATTTTTTATGCTATTTATCTACAAAGTTTCTTTCAACAGTGTAAAAATTGGCAAAAAGGAAATTTATTTATCTATTCCAATAGTAAGTAATTTGATATCCTTTATTATATTCTATAAATGTATTTTTTCATTTATAAATATTTCTTCTTCTACAAAATTTGATATTATGATTATGGCATTATTATTAACAGCATCAAATATAGCACTAATTGTTGGCATAATAAAAATGCTAAGAGATAATAAAAAATATCTTGAATTATTGAAATTACAAGAAAAAACAAATCTTGAACATAATTATTATCAAAATGTAAAAAATAACTATATAAAAACAAAAGAATTATATCATGATATGAAAAACCATATTATCTGTATAAAAGAAATGAGTAAAAATAATTACGATACTTCAAACTACATAAAAAATCTTGAAAAAAAGCTTGATGAATATAATAATATGTTTGATACAGGAAATATAGCACTTAATATTATACTCAAAGAAAAAAAGGAGCTTTGTATAAAAAAAGAAATCAGATTTATAACTGGTATAGATTTTTCTCAATGTAATTTTATCAATGAAGAAGATGTCTGTTCCATATTTGCAAATGCTATAGATAATGCAATTGAGGCTTGTGATAAAATAAAGAAAGGAAACAAAAGTATTTCATTACAGGGAAGATTAATAAATAATTTTTTTGTAATAAAAATTAGTAATACTAAATCCAATGTTATTATAGAAAAAAAGAAGAATTTCATTACTACCAAAAAAAATAAAGAATTTCATGGACTAGGAATAAAAAGTATAAAAAATACTTTAGAAAAATATGCTGGAACAGCCACTATAGAATTTACGGATACTATGTTTTCTTTAAATATATTAATACCACTTAATAATCCTTATTCAAATAATAGTGACATTACTAAAATGACAGAAAGTAAATCTTATGATTAAGTTTTTTTCTGACAAAGTATCCTATTTCTTTAGTTCAAAACAAATAATAAATGAAAATGATTTAGAAATATGTTCCTATGGATTACAAATCATATTTTCTCTATGTATAAATACTACAATATCATTACTAATAGGTTTATTATTAAATAAAATTATTTATACTATAATATTTTTAGTATCTTTTTGTTCAATAAGACAGTTTTCTGGAGGATTTCATGCAAAAAGTAACAGATTATGTATTATTACTTTTACTAGCATCTTTTCTCTATCTATGGTTTTTGGAATCGAATTAAACAAACTTAATACTTTCCCTATATATGTTATGTTGATATCTACTTTAAGCTTTTTATGTATATATTTACTTGCTCCAGTTTGCCATGTTAATAATCCATTGAATAAAAATAGATATAAAAAAAATAAATTTTTTTCTAGAGTTATATCTATAATTCTATTTATAATAATTCTTATAGGTTGTGTCTATACTTTTATTTATAACTACATTATATATATTTCCTTAGCTTTATTTTGGGTAAGTTTATTATTAATTATACAAATATCTATAAATATAAAAAACAAGGAGTTATAATATGAATAAAATTTTATGTAAATTTATGAAATTATTTGGAAGTGTAGCTATAGCTATAGCTTTCATATCTGCAAATACGACATCAGTATGGTATATTAACCAACCAGAAATGCCCAAAAGTTTAAAAGATAAACTATAAAAAACTAAAAAATAAGAACTTATTTAAATACTTAATTAATAAGTTCTTATTTTTCTATACTTTCATATGGATTTATTATAAAAACCTCTAACTCAATAATTTTTCTTTTACAAACTCTCTAGCTCTATCTATTATTGACCACACATCACTATCATATATCTGAGTAAATTTTTCTCCTGTAATCTTACTCAAGTCTTTAGCTTTATTGCAAGTTACTCCACCAATTACATACAGATTTTCTGTTTAGTGCGGTTTATACTCTTTTATATCTGTTACTAGATAACTTTCTTTTGCTCTTTTATAATATAGCGCTAAAATATCTGCTGATACTTTATAATCATCAGAATAAACTATTGTATGTTTATATATCTGCTTAACTACCTTATTACTTATAGTTTTATTTAATGTACCTTCTCCATGCTTTCATATCCAAGTTTCCTTGCTTACTCATAATCATCTTTATTATCACAAAAAAACTTTCAATTAATACTGATATATACTTTGAACTATTTAAAATATATAAACTTTTATCTAATTTAGCACCTCTATTTTTAATTCTTACATATTCTAGTTGCATACTCTAGACATTTATTACTATAATATAGAACCTCTGAACTTTCTCCTTGACCATCACTTGCATTTAAATGTAGTTGTCATATCCTTCACTATTAACTCTAGGTATTTTAAGATTTTTTATCACTCTTAGTTTTAAACTATCTTTCAGGACATATTATTACATCTACTTTATATCCTTCTTTTATGAATGTATCTACTAATACTGATGCCAATGACTTATTATATTGATATTCGTTAATCACTTCATCAGTGAAAGTAGATGCCCCATTTTTTAAAATACTGTGTCCTACTGTCATACATATTTTCATTATTTATTTTCCTCCTTTAACTGCTTGTAAGTTTGATTTATACCTATTGATATGCCACACAAATTACACCTTATAAGACTGCATCAGCATTTAATTCTAACATCCATACTAAGAAACCTACTCCAAGTATTAGTAATATAACTGGAATATACTTATTATATAATTGCTTATATTTCTTAAAACCAAACCTTAAAACATTAAGAGCAACCACTAATAAAAGCAGTTGCTCTGGTATAAAACTTATTAAATTATTCATTTTTATCCCCTGCAAAGTATAAAATTCAACTTCAATGGTCAATATCCTTCAAAAATTATTCCACAGTTACAAAATAATACAAACTTTCACTAAAAAAAGAACTCTTGTTATTGAGTTCTTTAATACGCTTTTATGGGTATCCTAAATTCTTTTGTTTCCATATTATCAGCTGATAATACTACTTCTATATACGCTTCTTTTTTAAGCATAACACAATTTTTAAAATTAAATTGTTCTATTCTAAAATTTATTCCTTTATGAATTGTAGTATTATCTTTTGGGTGCCATCTAAGCTCTTTATTTATTTGTTCAAAATTATTATTTTCTCCAATATCTACTTCCATATTAATAAATTTCAAACTTAATATAGGGCTTTTTGCAACAATAGTACTTTTATTTTCTATTACAAAATCAACTAAGTTGTTACTATGAATTTCGGCATAAACATTAGATTTATCATCTATCTTATTTGAATTAAGTCTAATATATCCATTACCATTTTCATAATAATCACCAGCCATATTATTCTCATTATTTCTTCTATATTTTAATATCAATTTGGCTTGTTTATTAGATTCCATAAAAGCCATAATTGATATAATTAAGGCTGCTATTGCTGCAAATGATGCAATTACAGAAATTATATTTACATAGTTACCAAGAAATTCATTAAACTGATTGAGCATATCTTTTTCTCCTTAAAAACATTCCTTTATCTTATTATAGTTGTATAATATTTTTTACATTTATTTTTAATTTATTACACAAACTTCTTGTATAAAAAAAGACCATCTATAAAGATGATTCTCTAGACTAAGTATCTATGTTTTTGTTTATACTCTGTAACAGCATCATTTCATGCATCTTGCTCTCTTATTCCCTTTTCTCTAGCAATTCTTTGTGCTATATTTCTAACTAATTCAGCACTTTTTAATATTCCTATACTAACCACTTCCTTATCTCTATTCTACATTATACCATATAATAGAGAATAAAGCTAATTCCTATTAAGTTCTGTTACTCTATTTCATAAATTCAAAAACTTAATCTCATAACATATTTACCATTCTCATTTTAATTTATTGTATAAAAAAAGACCATCTACTAAGATGACCTTTTAACTTAATCTATTTTTATAAAGTTTTTACAGCAGTTCCATATGCAAATATCTCAACAACCTGTTTTTTACTTGCAAATCCATCTGCTACAGCAATACGATATTCAAATTGACAATTAATTATAGCATTTCCACCTAACTGTTCACATTTTTTCTTTAATTGTTCCTTTACTCCTTTAAATGCTGAGTTTGGGTCTGCACTTCTAAAAATACCTTCCTTATGAGAGTCTATTGCAAATATAGCATCTATAACCCCATATTCTTCTTTAATATCTCCAGTACTTATAATCATATTTATATCCTCCAATACCTTTTTCTTTAATAGTAGTCTAAATTATATGATATTTCAACAAAATCAATAATACTTTTCTACTACCTTAAAAAATTTAAAAAACCAGCTTACTGAAAAACTAACCTTTCCAAAAGAGGAGATGCTAATAGTATAAATCTAAAATTATGATTATAAAATTTAGAACGGTTAAACTTTCTAAATTTACTTACAATTTTTATGTAAAAAGTTATGCCAAAATTAACTTTAATGCACTCCAAACAAGTATCAGTGCCATAGTAATGTTAAACACCCTATAATATCTGTTGATATATTTTTTCAAAAATCCTCCTGCTAGAGCCCATGTTATGGTTCCAGAAATTCCTACAATAGAACTACAAATAGCAGTTACCAATAAAAATACAATCGACTTTGACACAGGAATTACATATCCCATATAAACAGTGATACCATACAAAATAATTTTGACATTGACAAATTGTAGAATAAATCCTGACCAAAAAGATTTTGTTTGTGTTTTATTTTCATCATTTGGTCTACTCTTCGCAACATGAATTGCCAAATAGATAATATATACAGCTCCTATGTATTTCATGGTATCAATTAATGTTGGAATAAACTTTGACAATCCAAAACATCCTAAAGCGCATATAATCATAACACACACAAATCCAGCACTAATACCTATAATCATTGATTTTCCTTTTTGCCATCCATTATTACTTATTGTATTTAATGCAAGAATGTTATTTGGCCCTGGTGTAAAACCTGTTACAAAAGCATAAGGTAAAAAAGATAATAAAATTTCACTCAACACTTGTAATCACACTCCTTTTATATTATAATACTTTAAATTAAATATTTAAACAAATCGAAATATTTAAAGTTATACTTTAAAATTATTGAACTATACAGGAGGAAAACATGTATATTAAATACCTGCAAACTTTTAAGACTATTGTTGAAGAAGGTAGCTTTTCAAAAGCAGCAGACAAACTGAATTACACACAATCAACAATAACTTTCCAAGTACAACAGTTAGAACAGGAATTATCTGTACATCTTTTCGAAAAAATTGGAAGAAGGATGGTGTTGACTAAGATAGGAGAAAATCTAATCCCATATGTTAATGAAGTGCTCTCTTCATTTGATAAAATGAAAAACTTTGGTACAGACCTTTCTGAACTACGAGGGGATTTACATATTGCAATCGCCGAAACATTACTTTGTTATAAAATACCTACAATACTAAAACAGTTCCATGACCTTGCACCAAATGCTCGCTTGTTTCTTCGCTCAATGAATTGTTATGATATAAGAGATTCATTACTATCAGGAAGTATTGATTTGGGACTATTTTATCAAGACATTGGTGGAATTGGAAATTCTATTTATACCTATCCAGTTGGAGAATACTCACTTACATTAGTGTCTTCACCAAAGATAAAAAATCAGTTTCCAGATTTTATTACTCCAAATCAACAATTAAAAATACCATTTATAATAGATGAGAATAACTGCATTTTTAGACAGATATTTGAGACATATTTACGAGAAAAGGATATTACTTTAGACCATACAATTGAACTTTGGAGTATCCCAACAATTAAAAATTTAGTGAAAAATGATATGGGTATATCTTATCTCCCCACATTTACGATAGAAAGTGAAATTAAATCAGGAGATTTATGTGAAATTAAAACAGATTTAAGTAGTAAAACTATCACAGCTGTATGTGCACATCATAAGAATAGATGGATTAGCCCTCTTATGCAGTTATTTATTGATTTAGTTACTGCAAATGAAAAATAGTAAAACAATAAATATATAAAAAAAATAAATATGACATAATTAACCACTCAACTTCTCAATTTAAAACTTTGTAGTTATAAATATGCTTTAGATATGAAAAAGAAGGTAACAACTATACTTAGTTGCTACCTCCTAATCTTCTTTCTCATTTCTTTTTTCCCAAACTCTACTGAAATATCAAAAAATGATGATATATTCTCAGTAAAAAACTTATTTTTATGATATGCAATATCAAATGTTCTGCATAAGTTAATGCCTTCAATATCACAAGACCATAAAAGATTTTTCTTTAAGTAATCTTCAACAAGAAGTTCAGATATAACAGCAATACCAAAATTATCTGTAACTGCTCTCAGGATAGCTTCAGAATTATAACATGACCATCTAATATTCATTGGTATTTTTAATTCTTTCAATTGATTTTCTAGTTGCGCTCTTGTTCCACTTCCCAGTTCACGCATAATTAATGGCTGGTTTGAAAGCTCTGAGACTTTTACTGAATCTCGATTGTAAAATTTATGCTTATTGGAACATACAAGTACAAGATGGTCCTTAATAATGCTTTTTACCACAATATCTGGATGATTAATCTTACCTTCTACAATTGCAATATCTAATTCACTATTAAGTAATTTTTTTACAATTAAGCTTGTATCTTCAACAAACACTTCAGGTTCTACTAAAGGGTTTCTTTTATATAACTCTAATATTATTGGACTTATTACACAAGTACCAACAGTTACTGTTGCTCCAACTCTTATTCGAATATTTTTAGCACAATGTTTCATACAATCAATCATCTCTTCATTTATAGATAAAAGATGCTTTCCATATCCTAGAAGCTTTTTTCCTGCTTCAGTTAAGTATAGTTTTTTTGAAATTCTATCAAATAATTTAACTCCATACTCTTTTTCTATTTCCGAAATAGCTTGACTAACCGACGACTGCGTAATATACATATTTCTTGCAACTTCACTCATTTTACCACATTCAGCAACCCTTACAAATATCTCCAAGCTACGAATAGTCATATTATCACGACCTTACCAAATATTAGTAAATACTTATGATTTTATTAACATTTTAGTATTTTACAAATACATTGTCAAGAACTATAATTTTAGCATAGAGTTATAAAAAGGATTGGAGTGTGATATTGTGAAAGTATTAATTATAGGTGGAGTTGCTGCTGGAACAAAAACTGCTGCAAAAATAAAACGTGAAATGGGTGACAATTGTTCTGTTACAATCCTAAATAAAGGCGAACATATTTCTTATGCAGGCTGTGGCTTACCATATTATGTTGGTAAGGTTATTGAAGATAAATCTTCTCTAATTGTAAATACACCTGAAAGCTTTTCTAAACTAACAGGAGCAGAAGTTCGCTGTGGAGTTGAAGTTACATCTATTGATAGAAAATCAAAACAAGTAATTTTGAAAAAGATTTCAACAGGAGAAGAAGAAACTATCAGTTATGATAAACTTGTAATTGCCACAGGAGCAGACCCAATAAAACCACCAATACCTGGAATCGACTTATCTGGAGTATTCTTCATGCGTACTCCAAATGATGCGATAGCATTAAGAGATACTGTGGAAGATGGAGTCAAGAGAGCTGTTGTTATTGGTGGAGGCTTTATTGGTCTTGAAATTGCTGAAAATCTTTCTGCTATGGGCATACGTGTAAGTGTTATTGATATGGCTGAACATGTTATGCCTGGATTTGATACCGACTTTGCTGAATATGTTGAAAATCATATGGCTGATAAAGGTATCATGATTTTCACAGGCGACCAAGTTATAGGTATTGAAGGTGAAAATAAAGTAGAAAAACTTCGTACCAAAAATAGAGTTATTAAAACAGATTTAGTGGTTATGTCAGTTGGAATTCATCCTAATACAGCCTTTTTAAAGAATACGGATTTAGAATTTGCTCCAAATAAAACACTTATAGCAGATGAATTTATGCTTACAGCAGATGAAAATATATATGTAGTTGGAGATTGTGCTTATGTAAAAAATGCTTTGACAAATAAATCTACATGGTCACCTATGGGTTCATCTGCAAATCATGAAGGTAGAATTTGTGCTCAAAATATAGCCGGAAAATCTAAAACTTATAAAGGTGTTCTTGGAACAACTGTAGTCAAATTACCAGAGCTTAATGTAGGAAAAACAGGCTTAAGCAAAGAATCAGCTAAAAAAGAAGGTTATGATGTTTGCTCTGTTACTATAGCTACTGATGATAAGGCTCATTATTATCCTGGTGCATCTAATTTTATAATAAGAATGGTTGCTGAAAAACATACTAGAAAGTTATTAGGTGTTCAAGTTATGGGCCCTGGTGCAACTGATAAGATAGTAGATATAGCTGCTACTGCAATAACTTTAGGAGCAGATCTTTATTCATTAGAAAGTATGGACCTTGCATATGCACCACCTTTCTCAACAGCTATTCATCCTTTTGTAGTAGCAGTAAACGTGTTACAAAATAAACTCGATGGAGATCTTGATAGTGTTTTACTTGATGAAATTGAAGATTTTGATAGCTGGACTAAACTTGATGTTTCAAAAGTTCCTTCTATTCCTAACCTACGTTATTTACCGGTTGGTGAAATTAATGGAGAAATTGAAGGTCTTTCTAAAGATGAAAAGATTCTTCTTATATGTGCAAAAGGTAAAAATAGCTACATGGCTCAAAATCGTTTGAGACGTTTTGGTTATACAAATACAAAAGTCCTTGAAGGTGGAATACTATTTTATCCAAATCTTAAAGTAATGGAGGATTAATTATGAATAATATTACAGCAGAACAAAAAAAGGAATTAAAAGGTAGAGGTTTTTTACCAAGTAGGGATGGAGAACATTTTGCTGCACGTATAATAACTGTAAATGGTGTAATTAACACATCACAAACAAAAAAGATTGCTGAGGCTGCCGAAAAATTTGGAAATGGTCAAGTAGCATTTACTACTAGATTAACAGTAGAGTTACCTGGTGTAAAGTTTGAAGATATTGAAGCTTTAAGTGAATTCATTGCCAGTGAAAATTTAATCACAGGTGGAACAGGTTCAAGAGTTCGTCCTGTTGTAGCATGTAAAGGAACTGTTTGTGTTCATGGGTTAATTGACACACAAGCACTAGCTGCTGAAATTCATCAAGAATTTTATAAAGGTTGGTATGATGTAAAATTACCTCATAAATTTAAAATTGGTGTTGGTGGATGCCCTAATAATTGTATTAAACCTGACTTAAATGACCTCGGAATTGTCGGTCAACGTGTACCTGATTATGACCCTGAAATATGTGTTGGATGCAAAAAATGTTCTGTTATGGAAGTCTGTCCTGTCAAAGCAGCTAAATTAACAGATAAAGGAAAGCTTGAAATAGATAATAATTTATGTAATAACTGTGGTAAATGCATAGAAAGTTGTAATTTTGACAGTATTGAAGAAAAAGAATCTGGCTACAAAATATACATAGGAGGAAAATGGGGCAAATCTGTTCGCCCTGGAACACAAATTGATAAACTATTTTCAAAAGAGGAACTTATGACTTTAATTGAAAAAGCTCTTCTTTTATTTAGAGAACAAGGTAAAACAGGTGAACGTTTTGGAATTACTATTGACCGAATTGGTGTTGATAAATTTATAGAAATGCTTTTATCAGATTCTGTATTGGAAAGAAAACAAGCTATACTTGATGCTCCTTTACATCTTAAAGGTGGAGCTCAGTGTTAATAATACGTATTTTAAATTTAATTTTTAAAAGCATATTTAGTGTATATAAACAACCTATATAAAAATAATAGATTAGTTATATGCCAGATAGATATAGATACAAAGGATTTGTAAATATACATTCTTAATGCATCTTTATAAATCCTTTCTTTATCAAAACTGTATACTTATTTTATTCTAATTATATAAAAATATATAAGAACTAAAAAGAGTTAATAAAAGTAATAACCATTTTATATTCATATTTTTATTAACTTTATATACTTTATTAATGAATATATCTATATCAAATTCGTAATTATTGATTTAATTTATATTTATATATATTAACACTCTTTTCAATATTTGTTTATATAACTTTATATATAAACCATGACACAATAAAAAGACCTAGATATTAATCCAAGCTCTTTAGTATTAAATTAATTTTGAATTGTATTAATTGAAAAGTTTACTATACCACTATTTCCGTTTTCATTTACAACCAGATACCAAGTTCCTGTATTAGGAACTTTCATTCTGCATGGAGTTTTCTTGGCAAATCCACCGTAGTAATCATAGTTTCTTTGATTTTTAAATTTAACATAATTTATATGATCTAATAATATCACATTAGCTTGTTTCTCCAAATTTACTTCTACAATATCTCCTTTTTTCAGATGCATCTTACTATAACTATATTCCATTTAATTAACCCTCCACAATTGAATAACTTTTCTCATTTATTACATATTAGTCCTCTATATCTGAAAATTTATTTAAAATATTATAAATACTATATAATTACATTCTTAACCAGCTCTAACCTTATCTACTACAATCCAAAGTTTATTTAAAATATTATTAGCAACAATTTTTCCATCCCATATTGCTTTTTCATCCTTATTTTCTAATAGAGCATAATATCCAGAGTCAGAACTTTCATCTTTATAGATTGTAACACAAAATTCTTCATCACTATATCCAGGTCTATCTTTAAAGTCTTCAGATATTTTACATTTTATTATATATCCTTCTAATTCTTCCTCTATAAACAAATTAATTCCTCCAATCTCTATATTTTTACTAATTATACCATATTATGTCATAATCTATGTATTTTATAGTAAATTTCTATTTTTTCTTTATTTTATAAGAGCATTATATAATTT
>NZ_JAGWDG010000026.1:0-29920 GCF_020658095.1 Clostridioides sp. ZZV14-6009 | reverse complement strand
ATGGATAATTTAATAAGTTTCATACCAGAGCAGTTGCTAATTTTAGTGGCTGCTCTTTATGTTATAGGAGCAGGTTGTAAGAAGTATAAACAGTTAGATAACAAGTATATTCCAATAGTGTTATTAGCACTTGGGATAGGTTTTTCAGTATGGATGTTAGGATTAAATGCTGACGCAGTCTTACAAGGTGTAATTTGTTGGGGTATATCAATAGGTATAAATCAAACTTACAAACAACTAAAGGAGGAAAATAAATAATGAAAATAGCAATAGTACCAGGGCATACATTAAGTGGAAAAGGAACAGGAGCAACTGGCTATATAGATGAAGGAAAAGAAAATAGAGTACTAACTGATTTAATTGTTAAATGGTTGAAACAAGGTGGAGGTACTGTATATACTGGAAAAGTAGATAAGTCTAATAACTACTTAGCAGAGCAATGTCAAATAGCAAATAAACAAGATGTAGACCTAGCAGTACAAATCCATTTCAACGCAAATAAAACAACTCTAAATCCTATGGGTACAGAGACAATATACAAAACTAACAATGGTAAGGTATACGCTGAAAGAGTCAACAAGAAACTAGCAACAGTATTTAAAAATAGAGGTGCAAAATCGGATGTAAGAGGTCTTTACTGGCTTAGTCATACAAAAGCACCAGCTATCTTAATAGAAGTATGCTTCGTAGATAGTAAAGCAGATACAGACTATTATATTAAACATAAAGATATAGTCGCTAAATTAATAGCGGAAGGTATTTTAAATAAGAGAATTAATTCAAATAATCAAGCTGATAAAGGAGAAAATAACAACATGAATAAATTCGATACGGCTATAGTTTACAGCAAGGAAACTGACAAGGCTATAGCTAATATTATGTCTTTTTATATTAATAACAGCACTATAGTAGATATAAAAGATTATAAGAGTTATATGTGCAGAAATGTATTTACAATAGGGGGAGGAGCGACAGAAGGAATTAAAAAGTATCCCGACAAATACACAAGCTTTGCGGGAGCAGATAGAAAAGAAACTTTTGAATTAGTATTAGAGCATTTAAAAAATAAAAAACTGATATAAAGAAAATTGACATAAAAAATTAATTATATAAAAAAGAGGGTGGTAACTATTTTACTAGTTGCCACCCTCTTTTTTATTTTATTCTTTCATTAATTATTATCTTTAATTTTATCAATCAAGTCATCTATTATTTCAAAAGTTTGCTCGTTTGAAATAGATATATCATGTTCATTAGAACAATATTCTTTTACATAAACTTCGTATGTATCAGATAAAACATTGCTTAAATAAAAATCTACTTCCGCCTCGTAATCTTCAATGTAATCCTCGTGGCATCCTTCGTTAGTTTCTATATCGTATAATTCCTCGACGATAGTTTCTTTTAGTTGTTCAGTAATATTTTTCATAAAAAACATCCCCCTTTTCATTTTTTATTTTCTAAAAAGAATAAACAAACATTTTATTTATTATATTCTCTTTCAAGTGCAGTCTTTTTAAAGACCCAAGTAGTCCCAAATTTTTTACAGTCTATACCTTCTACAAATTTTCCATTTCTTATATTAAGCCTTAACGTACTTTCGCCTTTTCCATAAAGCTCACAAGCATCTTTTATGGAAATAAGTTCCTCGAATACATCCTTCATTTTCTCAACTCCTCTTATTTATATTATAAACGCAAAAGTTTAAAAAAGCAAGAAAAAAATAAACGCAAAAGTTTAAAAAAAGTATTGACTCGATAAACGTAAGCGTTTATAATATAATTAAAGATAAATACAAGGAGGATATAAAAAATGGAAAAATTTATTAGACTTGATTTCGATAAAGGTTTTAGAGGTAAAGAACATTTGAGTAGTGCAACAGGAGATGGCGAACATTTTGAGGCAGGAATTAGTTGTTATAAGATAAGTAAAGAAAAATGTGTTGATGCTATAATAAACTTATGCGAATACTGGTTTGAATTTGCAGGAGAATGTCAATTTAAAGATTTCGATATAAATATTTTCGAAGGACATCATGTAGGTGAAGGGGCTAGTTATGAAGATTTAGCCACTTGCGAGAAACATTTATATACCGTAGATGGTTCTTTATTTAATGATGTGTATGACTTATACTACAAACATAACACATACATAGAAGAAGATAAGAATATTGAAGAATTAGAAGAAAATTACAAGGATGAATACATAACAACAGAAGAATTTGAAACTAAGATAAAGGAAATGTTTATTAAATATTTATAGGAAGTGAAAATATGGAAATTGGAGATAAATTTGAAAATCTTACAATACTAGACATGGAACAAAGAAACGGCAGGAAGTATTGCTTATGTAAATGCGGGAATTGTGGCAATGAAAAATGGATAAGAGCAGATAGTTTAAAAAGAATAAAAGCATGTGGGTGCATGAAAAGCAACACACAGTTTAAACAAAATGATTTGACAAATAAAAAATTTGGCAGATTAACAGCAATAAAATCTACCAATGAAAAAGCAAAAAGTGGTCATTATATTTGGTTATGTCAATGTACATGTGGAAATGAAATTGAAGTAATAGAAAATAGTTTGACGACCGGAAAAACCAAGTCTTGTGGTTGTTTGCAAAAGGAAGCTACGAAGAAAAATATTAAATTAGCAATAAAAGCTAACAAGGAAAAAAATATTATTGGCAATACAAATTTAGCATTATTAAAAAAGACAGAAGCTTATCCCAATTCTAAAACTAAAGTTAGAGGGGTTTATTGGGATAAAGAAAAAAGAAAATACTGCGCTCAAATAGAATTTAAAAAAAAGCACTATTTTCTAGGCTATTTTGATGATATAAAAGAAGCAGAAGAAGCATATAAAAGTGCCAAAGAAAAATTTCTAAAAGAAATAAACATAAATACTTAAAATATAACTGAAGAAAGAGATAAAAGGGGGATACAAAATGAGTTTATACCAAGTTAATGGAAAACCAACAAAATCAAAGGTAGAAGAATATGACGAGGGTAGATATACTTTTTATAGATTTCAATGCAAAGACTGGGAAATGGGTACAAAAAGTTGGGGAATGATATATAATACAGAAGAAGAATCAACAGAAGATGACTGTGAAATTTTAGAAGGTAAAAGTTGTTGCGAGACAGCTAAAGAATTAGTAAGTTATATGAGTTTCTTTGGTAATGACTTTAGAGTCCTTGTTGTAGAAGGAGACTGCGTAGGCGAAGGGCATGACGGAGAAAGTGTAGTTGATATTAGTAGAATTGTAGAAATCTGGGGTTTTAATGATTTTATTAAATTTATGGATGAAATTGAAGAATAAAATGTGAACTGAGTGAGTAAAAACAAAGAAATGATAGGAAAAGAAATAGGGTTCTTAACAGTATTAGAAGCTAAAGAAAAGTTACATAATAATTTCTTTGGAAAAACATCTAATTAATAAATATATTCAGTTTGAGGTGGAAGTTATGATTGATATAGATATAAATAAAAGAATAAAGCAAATAAGAAAAGATGCTAATTTATCTCAACCAGCTTTTGGGGAAAAACTAGGTGTCAGTAAAGATGTTATAAGTAATATAGAATATAATAGAGTTGAACCAAAAGCTTTATTTATAAATCATTTATGTAGTGTGTTTAATGTTAATAAAGAATGGCTTATAAATGGTACAGGTGACAAGTATATATCTGTAGAAGATGATATTTATTCAACTTTAGGAGAAGTATTTTATAAGATAGCTAGTTCAAAGGATGAAAATTTAAAAGAGCTAGTAATAAACCTTTCTAAATTAGATGCTACATACATAGCATCTTTAAATGAAATTGTGAAAAGGACAATATAGGGGTGATATAGGTAAGAGAATTAAGATAGGTGGTGTTTAGACTTGAGTATGACAGAAAAACTGGACAAATTGCTATATTCTAAAAATATAACTAAGGCTCAATTGTCAAAAGAAAGTGGTATCCCTTATACAACTATTGCTGGCCTTTATGCAAAAGGGGCTGATAATATAAAACTATCAACATTAAAAAAATTAGCTGATTATTTTCAATGTTCAGTTGATTATTTAGTATATGAGAATATAGATATTAAAGATACATTAGCTTTTGATGATTTTAAAAACTTATTTAGAAATTTAAATCATGAGGAAAGAGAGCTAATATATAAAGCTGTGAAAGTTATATATAAGAAGAAAGGAAAAAATTATATTGGAGACTAGAGAAGAAAAAATAAAACGACTAGAAAATATCCTTAGAGAAAATGGAGAATTACTTGGAATAGTTCTTTTACTTTCAGATATGTTTCTTCCCAAAAGTGAATTGAGTAAAACTCAAATAGCTAGAAAAGAAAAATGTATTGAAGTTATAGACTTATTTATGAAACTTACACCAGATTTTCAAGATTATGCGTTACAACAAATAAAAGGATTACAAAACCTACAAACTTCATTTATTGATGAGATTAGAAAGAATTTAAGATAAACAAAGCACTTTTTATATGAGTGCTTATTTTTTTGAAATTCATCAATGTATAAACATCAAGAACATTACTCGACACGTCTTAAAATTGATTTAAATAAATCTTTTTAACAACATAAATCATATGATATAATAAAAAAATAGAAGTGTATTCGTAGTACACTTCTATAGTTGCAATTAAGCATTCTCATGTCAGGGAGTGCTTTTTTCATTTCTCCAAACAACATTATTTTTTTCATCTGTAATTATCAAATCAATGTCAATATCTTTCAAAATTTCTTTTGCAGTACAAATGAGATTATCTAAGTCAAAACTTCGAGTTACCTCTAGTTGTTTGTTATTTAATGCTCTTTTCAGTATATAAGTTTTAAAACACATTTATACCACCCCTTAAGCACTAAGGCATTCTTGTAAGCGTTCTTCTGCTTCTTCTAATGTAGAAAATTCATCAACATATTGGTCAAAGTCTCTAATATATTCAGTCTTATATTTAGTACTATTCATTTCTATAAAAGCAATAGTTTTACCATTATCATAGTAGCGATTTATCACGAAGTATTTTTCTGTGGTAGATACATTTTCTTTATCTCCTGCAACTAAGTCTTTAGCACTGAAATTAGGTGCCATGCTATGATTGCCTACTCTTATGTATTCATAATCATCACTGAAACGGATTTTAGCACATCTAACAGTATCATCTTCTTTATAAGTTATAGTTTTATCAGTTCTTTTAATAACCTCTATAGTATAAACACAGTTATGGTCGCACACACTTTTTGCAAAATAAGTTTTACCTACTTCAAATTTTATCATTTTGATACACTCCTTTAATTTTATTGTTAGAATAATTTCTAATATAATAGAAATAATTTCTAATTTATTATAAATATAATATAAAATAGAGCATATGTCAATAAAAAATTCTAATAAAATAGAAATTTATTTTGACATTATAGAAATATTAATGTTATCATTTAATTAAGAGAGGTGATAAGATGGTGTCATATAAACCTTTATGGAGAATGATGTTTGATAAAGATATTAAAAAAATGGAATTTAAAAAAAGAGCTAATATAAGCAATGGAACTCTTTCAAAATTAAGTAAAAATGAGTATGTTTCATTAGTAGTAATTGAAAAGATATGTTTAGCTTTTGAGTGTACTCCAAATGATGTAGTTGAGATTAAAAAAGACAGAGAATAGATATTTGATAATTGTAAAATTATGTTATAATTAAAATGCAAGAATAATCTTGCAAGAGGCTACAATCTAAGGGCGAAAGTTTTCAGAAATCACCTTCGTATGAAAGGGGGTGAGTATATGAAAACACTTATGTTTATACTTGTTATAGCGTATTATATTACTATTGTAATAAAATCTATTACAACAATAGTAAAGTCTATAACAAGATTATTAGATTCTATAAATAGATTAAAAGAATCTTTACATAAACTAAGAAAACGTCCTGACTGCAATCAAGACGATTTCAATGAATAAATCATTACTTAAATTATTTTGAATTTGAAACTTCGCTCTAGAGCAATAGATTGTAGTTTCTTTTTTGTTTTTGATACGAATTTACATCTTTATTATATCGCATTTTAAGAAAAAATAAAACTATGAATATTAGAGATATATTTTATCTCTAAGTATACATATTATTACCTACCTAAAAAACTTTCACAAAAACAAAAAGAGTATGTGTTTTTGTGAACTGGATGATATAACTTATAACTCATTTTACAAGTCTTAGTTCATATATATTTATGCCACTAAATTTCTCTAGTTTTGCCGATTTAGTTTTATTCTACAACTAAAATAATACAATAGAATTAATTATTATTCAACAAGATTGTTTGAAAATTGAATAAATTTATGGATATGAATAATCTTTTTTATATATAAAAACAAACTAAAACAGTAGAATATATGGTAAATTTTACCTGTAGTTTTTGTGTTAAAAAGCTCCTATTATTAATCTAAGCTAAATTGAATTTGAGGGAGTGACATAAAATGGAGCAACAAGAAGTAGTTAGCAAACTACGCAGAGGGGAATTAATGCTGATGGAATATATGTGGAGGGAAAAGTCTGTTCTATCTAAAGAAATAATAGTAGTAATGAAAGAAAAATATGGTTGGAGGAAAAGTACTACAAAACTTCTCCTAAAAAGATTAGTGAAAATGAAAATATTGCAAAGGAAGATAGAAAGTTTTAATTTTAATTATGAATTATTAGTAACTAAAAAAGAGTATTTAAATGCTATAAAAGAAGAAAGAGAGATTAGTGAGTATGATAACTTTTTTATACGAACATTTACTACTATACATAGAAAAGACGAAATGACAGAAGAAGAAATAAAAGCGTTTATAGAAAGTATGCAAGATTTATAAAAAATAATTTTACATGCTTAATAGAAAGAAGGGATATATTATGTTAAATAAAAAATTGCCGGATTCAGAATTCAAGATTATGAAATATATGTGGAATTCTGGATATAAAACTGTAATATCAAAAGATGTTGCAGATTGGATGGAGCAAGAGTATGGATGGAAACAAACTACAACACTAACACTTTTATCAAGATTAACTAAAAGAGGTTTTTTAGCTTCTCAAAAAATAGGCAAGCACACACATTATACAATATTAATAAAAGAAAAAGAATATTTAAAATCAGAAACTAAAAAACTCTTTGGAGGTTTACATAATAATCCTATTTCTAATCTAATTTCAAAACTACATAGTAGAGAAGAAATAAGTAATGACAAATTAGATGCACTTGAGGAGTGGGTGAGAAGTTGGCAAGATGATGAGGAATAGGAATAGATAAAAAGGTAGCACTTATATTAGTAGCTACCTTTTTATTTCTGTGGATAAATTTGTGGATAAGTTGTGGAAAACTTATGTAAAATTTGTGGATAAAATATTTTACTGACATTTTACTGACATAAGTGCTAATGTTCTATTTTAAAGTACTGAAATATCAACGATTAAGTATATAAAAATAAAAAAGATATTATTCTAATAAGGAATAATAAATATATAGATTATAAAAGGTTAAATCTAGTTAACAAATCTCAATAGCAGATATAAATAATAAATTACGTGTAGTACGTATTATTACTTATATCTGCTATTTTATTGTCGTCAAATATAGTTAAATTGTAAAGTAAATGTCAAATATAGTCCAAAAAGTAAAATTAATGTTAAAAAAGTGAATATAATTTTACACTTGTTTAACTTAAACCTAATATAGATTTAACTTAAAAAAAGTAGAATAAAAATATAGAAAAATTTAATAATGACGAACTTATAAAAATTTAAATTTTAAATACAGAACGAAAATCAATTAGGTATATTTTAATGGGAGGATATTATGATAGTAAAATCTAGGTTAGTAGGTTTAGAAAAAAATGACAATAATGGAAATAAGACAAAATATATAGTTGAAAAAGTAGCAAAAAATATATTTCTACTAAGTGCTTTAGTAGCAGTTGCAAGTTTACTTTTGATAATAGGATTTGTATTTTATAAAGGGTTAAGACCTTTTATATTTGAGGGATACTCATTTATAGATTTTTTAACAGGTGCAGATTGGGTTCCTTCAGCTAATAAGTTTGGAATATCATCTATGATAGCAGCATCAATAGTTGCTACAATTGGTGCACTTATAATAGGAGTACCAATTGGAATATTAACATCTATATTTATAGCAGAAGTAGCACCTAAAAGATTAGCAAAAATAATGTCACCAGCAGTTGAACTTCTAGCAGGTATACCTTCAGTGCTGTATGGAGTGTTTGGTCTTGCAGTAATAGTTCCAATGATACAAAGTATATTTAATCTTCCAAAAGGACAGAGTTTATTAGCAATAATAATAGTATTAGCAGTAATGATGTTACCAACAATAATATCTGTATCAGAAACAGCTATAAGAGCAGTACCAAAAGCATATAAAGAGGGTTCATTAGCACTTGGTGCATCAAAAATAGAAACAATATTTAAAGTTGTATTACCGGCTGCAAAGTCTGGAGTATTAGCTGCAGTAGTATTAGGAGTAGGAAGAGCTTTAGGAGAAACAATGGCAGTAATACTTGTTGCAGGAAATTCACCAGTTATGCCAACTTCTATAACAGATAGTGTAAGACCACTTACAACTAATATAGCACTTGAAATGGGATACGCATTTGGGACACATCAAGAAATGTTATTTGCAACTGGAGTAGTATTGTTTACATTTATATTAATTTTAAACTTAGTTTTAAATAAACTTTCAAATAAGGCGGTAAATTAAGATGAGAAAGTTCAGAGAGAATATATTGAAATTATTAGTATATCTATCAGCATTATTTACAATAGTATCACTGGTAGTTATAGTAGGATTTATATTTATAAAGGGAATCGGAAATATGAATTTTAATTTCTTATTTAGTAATTATTCAGCATCAGGTGATGGTGGTATCTTCCCAATGATAATTACAACATTATATACTGTAGTGGTTTCTATAGTTGTAGCAACTCCAATAGGAATCTTAGCAGCCATATATTTACAAGAATATGCTAAAAAAGGAAAAGCAGTTACAGCTATAAGATTTGCAACTGAAAGTTTGTCAGGAATACCATCCATAGTTTATGGATTGTTTGGAGGAATTTTCTTTGTAGTTACCTTAAAAATGGGATATTCAATAGTTGCAGGGTCACTTACAGTTGCAATAATAATATTACCAGTAATAATTCGTACTACAGAAGAAGCTTTAAAGACAGTTCCTCAATCATATAGAGAATCATCTCTAGCATTAGGAGCTACTAAATTTCAAACTTTATATAAAGTAGTACTTCCAAGTGCAGTACCAGGAATTCTATCAGGAGTAATATTGTCAGTTGGTCGTATAATTGGAGAATCAGCTGCCATACTACTTACAGCAGGTACTGTAGCTAAGATGCCAGGAGGAATATTTGATAGTGCAAGAACACTAACTGTACACTCATACTTACTAACTAAAGAGAGTGGAGACATAGCAACAGCAGCTAGTATAGGTATTGTTTTAATAGTAATTGTATTAGTATTAAATATGTTAGCAAGATTTGTTGCTAAAAAGTTAAATAAGGCTAATTATTAAATTTAAGAGGTGTAAATGATGGAATTAATCAATAAAATAAAAATGAGTGTAAAAGATTTGGATTTATTTTATGGCGACAAGCAAGCTCTAAATAAAATAAATATGGATATAAAAGAAAATAAAGTTACTGCTTTAATAGGTCCATCTGGATGTGGAAAATCTACTTTTATAAGAACATTAAATAGAATGAATGACCTAATAGAAAATGTAACAATTACAGGGAATATTTCTGTTGATGGAGAAGATATCTATACTTCAGATGATGTTATAAACCTTCGTACAAAAGTAGGAATGGTATTTCAAAAACCTAATCCATTTCCTATGAGTATATATGATAATGTTGCATATGGACCTCGTACACATGGATTAAGAGATAAAAAGCAACTAGACAAGATAGTAGAGGAAAGTTTGAAGGGAGCAGCTATTTGGGAGGAAGTTAAAGATAGGCTTAAGTCATCTGCATTAGGATTATCTGGAGGGCAACAACAACGTATATGTATAGCAAGAGCAATTGCTATGAGACCAGAAGTTATACTTATGGATGAACCTACATCTGCTTTAGACCCAATTTCAACATTAAAAGTAGAAGAACTTATAGAAGATTTAAAAAAGGACTATACAATAGTCATAGTTACACATAATATGCAACAAGCTGCTCGTATATCAGATGAAACAGCTTTTTTCCTAAATGGAGAGGTTATAGAATTTAGTGATACAAAAACTATGTTTACTACTCCTGTGGATAAAAGAACAGAAGACTATATAACAGGTAGATTCGGTTAAAATATATAACTATAAAGGAGTTAAACAATGGTCAATAATAGTTTAGATATAAGTATTGATACTTTAAAAGAACAGACAGTACTTATGATGGAAAAATGTGAAGAGGCAATAGAAAAGTCTGTAACTTGTATGATAGAGAAAGATTTAGAAGGTGCAAGAAAAGTAGTAGAAGATGATGAAAAAATAAATAAATTGAGAGAAGAAATAAGAGATAAAAGTATAGAATTAATAGTACTTAAACAACCAATGGCAAGGGATTTAAGATTTATTTATTCTTTGGGAAACATATCAATAGAATTAGAAAGAATTGGAGATTATGCAGCAAATATAGCTAGAGAAATGTTGAAAATAGGTGGAGAAGCGTATATAAAAGAGCTAATAGATATTCCTAAAATGGCAAAGGAATGTAAGAATATGATGTCTCAAACTAGAGAAGCTTTAATATCATTTGATGCAAGTATAGCTTATAATGTTGGAAGTAAAGATGACATTGTAGATGATTTGTATGAGCAAGTACAAATTGATTGTTTAAAAATAATGCATGAAAATTCAAATACGATAGACCAAGGAGTAAAACTTTTACTTATAGGAAGATACCTTGAACGAATTGGAGACCATATAACAAACGTATGTGAAAAAATAATCTTTGCAATTGAAGGTAAAATGGTAGAGATAGGATAAAAAAAACTGCTTTATAGCAGTTTTTTTTATTGTCTAAATTAAAATGTAATTGTTAAAAAGATGCGATTAATGGGTAAATTTAAAAAATTGTGATATACTAGGAACATATTAAATATGAGGATGCGTATTTTATATAAGGTGCTTTTAGGAGGTGGAAATTTGAAACTTCAAAAGATGGGTATGAGGACTATAAAGACAGGAATTAGTGTAACTTTATGTATGCTTCTTGGTAATTATTTAGTTGAGAATATGTTTTATTCTCTAGTAGCATGTATAATTTCTGTTCAGGACACAGTGAAAGGTTCTTTAAAGACAGGAATCAATAGAGTAGAAGGTACTATTTTAGGTGGTATAATAGGATTTTTATTTGCTATCACCAAAGCGGGAGACCCATTTTTATGTGGTCTTGGTGTAATGTGTTCAATATATCTATGTAATCTGTTTAAAATAAAGTCAGTAGTTGTTGCCTGTGTCACTTTTCTAGCCATACATCTAGGTGTGGGAAACAATGACCCCGTATACTATTCTTTACACAGGGTATTAGATACATCTGTAGGAGTTTTATTTGGTGTACTCGTTAATTATTATGTTGCTAGACCAAACTACCTAAATAGTGTTATAGATGAGTTTAAAAAAATAGAAGAACTTTCAATGTTGCTTATTGAAGAAAAAATACTTAGAAAAGAAAATCTAGACGTAGAAAAATTTGAAGAAGAAGTAGAGAAATTGGAAGAAATATATTCAAAACTTATCGATGAGTTAGACTATAGTTTAAGTGAAACCAATATAGAAAAAATAGAAAATGCCTTAAGGATATGTAGAGAAATCCACTTTCACATGCAATCTATAGAGTTACTAGAAAACAAACTCTATTTAAAAGAGCATACATATAAGTACCTTAAGAAAACATATGATGTGGATGAGTTAGATTGGAATGTAGATGAAGAAAAAAGTCCAGTGTTTAACTATCATTTAATGAAAATAATGCTTGAAATAGAATTATTGAAAAAATTAAATAAGTCATATCAATAATAGTCAATAAATAATAAATAAAAAATAGTATCTTTGTAAATATTAAACATATATAAGTTTAATTTACGGAGGTACTATTTTTTATGAATACTATAAATGGAAATTCTAAAATATTAGAAAGATACAAAATGAAGCTTTTTGGAGAACTTGTAAAGGCAGTATGGAATGAGGATACAGAAGATATTGAAAACTTGCCTGAAAAAATTTTAAGTGAAGACTTAAAAGAAAATTTAGATAGTCATTTTGATAAGCAATTTGATAAAGATACTATGGTGAATTTAATCAGGGTAACTATGGGATTAGATGTAACAGGAGATACAGATAAAAACCTAAAAGATTCACTGCACGAAGCTGTAAATTTAGATGAAGTAAAAAGACCAATAATATCTATAATATCAGATGCTTGTAAATATTGTGATGAAAATAATAAAGAAGATGAGTCATGCAAGATAAGAAATAAGCATATTAATTGTAATGAGGAAGATACATGTAGTGCCTGTGGTGATTGTGTGTCAAGATGTAAATTGGGTGCAATATCAGACAAGATAGAATTTATACCGATGATAAAGCTATTAAAAGATATAAAGAGTCCTGTATATGCAATAGTCGCACCAGCTTTTGTAGGGCAATTTGGAAAAGATGTAAGTCCTGGTAAGTTAAGAACTGCATTAAAAAAGATAGGATTTGAAGATATGATAGAAGTTGCTTTAGCAGCAGATATGCTTACTGCAAAAGAAGCATATGACTATTATGAGCATATGAAAAATGATGAAGAAGGATGCTTTATAACTAGTTGCTGTTGTCCTATTTGGGTTAGCTTAATACAAAATAGTTTTCCTCAAATATTAGATAAGGTATCACCATCTGTGTCACCTATGATTGCTTGTGGTAGAGCTGTAAAGATTTTAAATCCAGAGGCTAAAGTTGTATTTATAGGCCCTTGTATGGCAAAGAAGAAAGAAGCAATGTTGGAAGATATAAAGGATGCAGTTGATTTTGTGCTTACGTTTAAAGAATTACAGGAAATATTTGATGCATTAGAACTAAATCCAGCAGTAATGGATGAAAGTAATAGAGTAGAAGCATCTCTTTCAGGTAGAGTTTATGCTAGAACAGGGGGTGTAAGTAAAGCTGTTAAATTATCAGTTAGAAGAATTGATAAAAATATAAAGTTTAAAGAAAAAGCATTTGAAGGAACAAAAGAATGTATGGATGGTCTAAAGAAAGTTTTAAATAAAGAGATAGAGGCTACTTTCATAGAAGGAATGGGTTGCGTAGGAGGTTGTGTGGGAGGTCCTAAGCGTATTTTAAGTGTAGAAGAAGGTACTAAGAATGTCGATGAATACAGTGAAAGTACAAATATGGAAACACCATTTGATAATTTAAATGTGCTACAATTTTTAACTTCTATGGGAATAAAGAGAGTAGAATCATTGGGAGAAAAAGAAGAAGAACAAGTAAAGAAAATATTTAGTAGAGACATAAAAAGTAATAAGAAGGACAATAAATATAAAAAATAATTTTCTTAAGTTTGAGTTTATGTTTTTATAAAAAGGGAGATATGGGGGATGAAAATTAAAGATAATAAAACTGTTTTTCATGTAATTATACGTGTATTTCTTGTAGCTATTTTAATTCTAACTGGGACATTATTAGAAGAAAAAATTAACAATGTTCCAGTTGAAAATCTCAATACAAAAGATAAAACTACATTAGAATTACTTTCTCAAAATAATACTTTAGGAGAAATTATATATAAAACATCTCAAGAAGAGGGGAAAGGACCAGGAGCTACATCTGAAAAAGTTGCATACATAACAATAGATGATGGACCATCAAAATATACAAATGCATTGCTCGATATTTTAAAAGAAAATGATGTCAAAGCGACATTTTTTATGCTTAATCAAAATATGAAAAACCACAAAGAAGAGGTGAAGAGAGTCTTAGAAGAAAAAAATTCAATAGGATTTCATAGTGTAAGTCATGATATACATAAGTTGTATAAGAGTCCAGAAATAACAGTTGGAGAATTTAACACATGTAATAAAACACTACAAGATATAACTGGTCAAAGCTCAAAATTAATAAGGCTACCATATGGAAGTAAGCCATATATGCCAGAAGGTTCATACGATAAGCTTATGGCAAATGATTACCTAATTTGGGATTGGAATTTAGATACGCAAGACTGGAAATCGTCCACAAGTCAAATAGTTAGTAATATCTTATATTATGGAAGAAAAAGAGATGAATTAGTAGTATTAATTCATGAAAAAGAACAAAGCGTAAATGCTTTAAATAATATGATAAGAATTTTAAAAGAAAGAGGATATACTATATTGCCAATCACAGAGAATGTTATGCCTAAAAACTTCTGGCAAGAAAACCTATAGTAAATTTTTAAAAATATAAAATACAATAAAGCATTTATAAAATATAATACATAACTTAATGACATTTAAAATATTATAGTTAAAATGTCATATAGGAAAATAGCATATAAAGTGAAGCTAGCATAAAATTGATAAAATAGTAGCAAAAATGTCAATAAAGTAATAGAATAATTATTGACTATATAAAACAAAATAATGTAAAAAACATAGTATAGATTATAATAATTAGCATAGAATATAAAAAATAATAATTAAGAAAATTCAGAAAAAATAAAATAAAAATAATTGACAAAGAGAATAATATTTGTATATAATAATATATAATATTAAAGACTAAGAAGAAGAGGAGTAAGTAAATACTACTAAAAGAGAGGAAAATTCACTGGCTGTAAGATTTTCTAAGTATAAGGTTTACTGAATGTAGCTTTGGAGTTTCTAAACTGAACTATTAGTAAGTTTAGACGGTTAGAATCGTTAAATTCTTTGAGAGTCAAAGTTATTAAGATTGTCATTAACTATTAATTTAATTATATGTTGATGAATTTTTAAACTTTGGAATTAAGGTGGTAACGCGAGCTTTTCGTCCTTTTAAAAGAGGATGAAAGGCTCTTTTTTATTCACAAAAATATTTTAAAAATTTATTTATAAAAATATAGGAGGCAATACAATGGAAAATACGAACTTATCAAAAACTTATAATCCTAAAGATTTTGAGGCTAGGCTATATAAAAAATGGATGGATGAAGGGTATTTTAAATCTAAACCAAACCCAGATAAAAAACCATTTACAATAATGATGCCACCTCCAAATATAACAGGGCAATTGCATATGGGACATGCGCTTGACCATACTCTTCAAGATATACTTATTAGATGGAAACGTATGGATGGATATGAAGCTTTTTGGCTTCCAGGAACTGACCATGCTTCTATAGCAACTGAAGTTAAAGTTGTTGAAAGAATAAAAAAAGAAGAAGGTAAGACTAAATACGAAATAGGAAGAGAAGAATTTTTAAAGAGAGCTTGGGCATGGAGAGACGAATTTGGAGGAAAAATAGTTAATCAGCTTAAACAATTAGGAGATTCTTGTGATTGGGATAAAGAAAGATTTACTATGGATGAAGGTTGTAATGAAGCAGTTATAGAGTTCTTTGTAAACCTATATGAAAAAGGGCATATATACAGAGGAAATAGAATAATAAACTGGTGTCCAGACTGTAAAACTACTTTATCAGATGCAGAAGTTGAGCATGAAGAGCAGGATGGAAACTTTTATCATATAAAATATCCATTAAAAGATAGTGAAGACTTCTTGGAAATAGCTACTACTAGACCTGAAACAATGATAGGGGATACTGGTATAGCTGTAAATCCAGAAGATGATAGATACAAACACTTAATAGGAAAAACAGCAGTACTTCCATTAGTAGGAAGAGAACTTCCAATAGTTGCAGATAGTTATGTAGATTTAGAGTTTGGAACTGGTGCTGTTAAGATGACTCCAGCTCATGACCCTAACGACTTTGAAGTAGGTTTAAGACATAATCTTGAGCAATTAAATACAATGAATGAAGATGGAACTATGAACGAAGTTTGTGGAAAATATGAAGGCATGGATAGATTTGAGTGTAGAAAAGCCATCATAGCAGACTTAAAAGAACAAGGATATCTAATCAAGATAAAAGAACATAATCACAATGTAGGAACTTGTTATAGATGCCATACAGTAATTGAGCCTAGATTATCAGAGCAATGGTTTGTTAAGATGGAAGAACTTGCAAAACCAGCTATAGATATTCTTAAAAAAGGAGAATTAGAATTTGTTCCAGACAAGTTTGATAAAACTTATTTACAATGGTTAGAAAATATAAGAGATTGGTGTATATCAAGACAATTATGGTGGGGTCATCAAATACCAGCTTACTATTGTCAAGAGTGTGGAGAAATAGTAGTTGCTAAAAAAATGCCAGATAAATGCCCTAAATGTGGAAGCACTCATTTTAAACAAGATGAAGACGCACTAGATACTTGGTTTAGTTCTGCATTATGGCCTTTCTCTACCCTAGGATGGCCAAATAAGACAGATGCATTAGATTATTATTACCCAACAAGTGTACTTGTTACAGGATACGATATAATATTCTTCTGGGTAGTTAGAATGGCATTTGCAGGTATGTTCTGTATGAATGAAAAGCCATTTGACCATGTATTAGTTCATGGCTTAGTAAGAGATTCTCAAGGTAGAAAAATGAGTAAATCTTTAGGAAATGGTATCGACCCATTAGAAATAATCGAGCAATATGGAGCTGATGCACTAAGATTTACATTAACAACTGGAAATTCCCCAGGAAATGATATGAGATTCTATATGGAAAGAGTAGAATTTGCTAGAAACTTTGCTAATAAATTGTGGAATGCATCAAGATTTGTATTTATGAATATTGATGAGGAGATAATTAAGAATATAAATAGAGAAAATGTAAAAGATAATTTAACTCTAGCTGACAAATGGATAATATCAAGAGCCAATAATATTGTAAAAGAAGCTACTAATAACATGGATAAATTTGATTTAGGAATAGCATTACAAAAGATATATGATTTTACTTGGTCAGAATACTGTGACTGGTATATTGAAATGGTTAAACCTAGATTATATGGAGACGATACAGACGCTAAGTCTGCTGCTTTATATACATTAACTTATGTACTTGAAAAAATATTAAAATTATTACATCCATATATGCCATTTATAACAGAGGAAATATATACTCATCTTCCTACTGTTGAAGGTTGTATAATAGTATCTGAATGGCCAAAATATAATGAAGAAGATAATATGGCTGATGAAGAAGAAATGATGAGTTTATTAATGGAAGGTATAAGAAGTATAAGAAATGTGAGAGCAGAAATGAATGTACCACCTTCTAAGAAAGCTAAATTGATAATAGTACCAAGTGAAGATAAGATAGAAACTATTGAACTTGGTAAGGATTATTTTATAACTTTAGCATCTGCTTCAACTGTTGAGATAGCAAAAGACAAATCAAATGTACCAGAAGATGCAGTTGGTGTAGTTATTGATGGTGTTGAAATATTCATACCTCTTAATGAATTAGTTGACTTTGAAAAAGAAATTGAAAGGCTATCTAAAGAAATGAAAAAGTTAGAGGGAGAAATAAAGAGAGTTAATGGAAAACTTGCAAATCAAGGATTCTTAGCAAAAGCTCCTGAAAGCTTAATAGAAGAAGAAAAAGCTAAAAAAGAAAAATTTGAAGAAATGATTAAGTCTGTTGAGGAAAGATTAGCCAATTTAAAAACTAAAGTAAAATAAATGTGTAGGATAAAAACATACAAAGAGTACTAAATATGTATTCTTTGTATGTTTTTCTTTCTATGTAGATAAATATGATGTTATAATTTTTTAGAGATATATGATATTTTTATCTTATTATGACTATATTAATTTTATATTTTTGAACTTTATAATCAATAAAAAATTGATATATTATAATATTTAATATAGGATAATAAATACATGTTGCATTTATTTTCCTATATTTTTTTATGTTGTATAGTTGAAAAAATATATAAATTTGTCAAAAAATAAGTTTATATATCAAAAATAATTGTTATAAGTAATTTAATCGACAATTTAAATTTATATCAAAATTTAAATATAAAGCTAGCTAGATACAGTTTGTAAATTGAAATAAAGTAAACTAAATGATATTTTAGATTTGGAGGTGATATTATGTTTAGGGTAGTTATATGTGATGACGAAAAAATACAAAGAAGCATACTAAAAGAGTTTGCAGAAAAACTGTTGTCTGAAAGGTGTCTAAATTATCAAATATTGGAATTTTCCTGTGGAGAAGATTTACTCTCCAAATACCCAGAAAAAATTGACATTATATTTTTAGATATCCAAATGAAAGATATTAATGGAATTGAGGTGGCTAAAAAAATAAGAAAGTTTGATGAAAAAGTAGAGATTATATTTACAACAGCTTTTTCAGAGTATGCCCCACAAGGTTATGAAGTTCGTGCTTATAGGTATTTAGTAAAACCTATAGACTATAGTAATTTCGCAATGGGTGTAAATCTTTGTATTGATAACCTTCAAAGAAAGAAGGAACGTTATATAGTTTTGTACAACAAAAAAGGATTTAACAGAATACTGATAGATTCTATTTTGTATGTTGAAACTGTAAAGAGAGATTTAGTTGTACATACATCAGGTAGAGATTATAAAGCTAATATGAGTATGAAACAAGCGGAAAAGTTATTGTGTGAAAATGGCTTTTTTAGATGTCATACAAGTTTCATTGTTAACTTGAGAAGAATAGAAGATATTGGAGACAATATGATTACTATTAATGAAAAATTTATACCTATTAGTAAGTACAGACTCAAAGATTTAAAAGCAACACTAACAAGCTTGTTATGTGATATAATGTATTAATTTTGAAAAAGGTAAAGAAATATGGTAAAAAATATTTAGTGTCATCACAAAGCTATTGATTCAAAGCTGTCTTAATGTAGAAGAACTTTTCTATATTAAGACAGTCTTTATTATGTAAAATGGTAATTTAGCAGTTATCAATATTGTTTTATATGTAAGGTATGCTAATTATAATATGTATTAATTTAATTTTTAAATATTAACTTCAATATAATGTATTTTATATTTTGTACTATATCATATGTTGTATATAGTATTATAATATAATTCCAAATAAAAATATGGATATTGCACCTACAGCTATTGATACTGCAATAGACTTAAATTTATAAGCTACTAATAGTACTATTATACCTGAAATAATCTTAGGATTAGTAAATGAAAGGTATAGATTATCTCCATTAAAGAAAATATCTTTTGCTATTAGTGAACTAAGTATAGCAATAGGTATAAATTTCATGATATCTTTAATAGATTCAGGCATATCATTTTTTGAGAATATTATCATAGGTAAAATTCTTGGAATATAAGTAACAATTGCCATGCCTAAGATAACGATAATTATGTAATTATTATTCATAGTAGCCTTCCTTTCTATGTGTTAATTTTTGAATATAAAAACCAAATAAAGAAGATAAAATAGATGCTATTATAATAACTAAACTATTCTTAAAGAAAGTATATAAAACTACTGATAATAATATAGAAAGTATAGAAACAAGTACATATATTTTATTTTTAATTTGATTAACTATTAGAGTAATGAACATAGCTGTTAATAGAAAGCCAGCAACAGAATCGCTTATATGAACAATCTCTCCAAGAAATGCGCCCACGAAGCAACTTACAGCCCATACTAATATACAAAGGTTATTTAAGTATAAAGCATGTGTATCAGTCCAATTTCCATAAGTATATTTTTCTAAGTTTATAGCAAATGTTTCATCTGTAACACCATGACAAAAATACATTAAAAATTTCATGTTCTTATTTTTTATGTGCATATGTAAGTTAGAGCTCATTAGGAAGTTGCGAAGATTCAATATAAATGTAGTTAAAATTATCGAAGTAATACTTCCATTTGAAGCGAGCATAGAAGCAGCTACAAATTGTGAGCTACCAGCAAATACTATAAATGACATAAATAATATATAGAAGGCTGGTAGACCTGCTTTTTGAAGCATAATACCACAAATAAGTCCTAAGGGAATATATCCTAGAAATATTGGGATTGATGCTAGAAAGCTTTCCTTTAAGATTTCTCTTTTTGACATGTCTTTTTTCAAATACAATCACCCCTTGAAAATAATGAATATTTATAAAATTCTATAAATAATTGCTTCATTTTATTATAGCTATTTTAGCTAGTTATATCAATGCTTAAGATGGTAGCATGTAAGTATCAAAAAATTCACTTATAGTCTGTAGAACTTATGGTAATGATTTAATAAATAGTTTAATTCTATTAAAAGATTTCCTTTTATGCAATTTATTTATTGAAATATGATATAATGTATTAGGTATGTGGTATTATTTAACATGCAAGAGAAATTTTATTTGATTGGATTTTTTAGATACTAACAAAATATAGTTTTTTAATATTATTTTTTAATATTACTTACTGATATTAATTTTTAGAATAGTGCTTAAATGGGTTGTACAACATATAAAGATAATTATTCCCCTAGATAAATAAAATTAAGATATATAATATTTAAATTACAAAATATGAAATATAATTAATAGTTAATTGTGAATAATGAATAACAAAATATACAAGGGGATTGTCTAATAGAAAAGACAATCCCCTTTTTACAAATAATTCTAAATTGTGATATAAATCTAAAAATTTTATCGTAATATTTAACAATTTAATGACAATAATTGATATAATTAAGATAAATTAAGTATATAGTGTACTTATTTTATGTTTTTAGCAACAAATAGAGCATTTAAAAGATAAATTGTGCCACTTAAATTAAGGTTTAAGATGAACTATTAATGTAGATATATTAAAAACTTTTAGTAATGGAGAATATATGTGATATGAATAATAAAGTTAAGGTTGCAGTATTAGATACAGGAATAGATAAAGAACATGATTACTTAAAAGATAACTTAGTTGGAGGAATTGCTTTTGAATGTATACATGACTATATTTTTATATCAGACAAATTTGATGATGAAGATGGTCATGGAACTGCTTGTGCATCAATAATCAAAAAGGAGTATGAAGATGTAGAGCTATTTGTGATAAAAATTTTAGGTAATAAAGATAGTATTACAAATATAAAGGTTCTTGAAGAGGCATTAAAATACCTTTTGGATACTAATATAAGACTGATTAGCTTAAGTTTATCAGTTATAGGTGTAGAAAGTGTTAAGGGCTTATTTGAAGTTTGCTATGAATTGTTTAGAAAAGGAAAGATAATAGTATGTTCCTTAGCTAATAACTTTGACTTGAGTTATCCAGCTATGTTTAACAATGTCATAGGTGTAAGGGCTTCTACTTTGGATATAGAGAATTCTTTTTGGTACAATAAAAAATATGATGTTCAATGTGTTATGGATAGTAATTCATATATAAGTTGTGATATAAATAATTCTTTCAGATTACCACCAAAATGTAATAGTTATGTAGCTGCAAAATTTACTGGGAAAATAGCTAAAATATTGTCAGAAGAGCCAAACATAACAATATACGCGTTAAATAAAAAACTCGAGTCTCTAGCAACCAAAAATTGTTGGAGTAGTTGTGATTTAGACAAGTATAGTAGGATTCCAGATTTTAAAGTGGATTTATATGATAAGGAAAATGCTCTGCTTGTGGAAGTTGCTGATGTTATTAGAGAGTGTTTAAATACTGAAGCTGATAATGAAAAATTATTTCAATGTAGCCTTTTTAATAAAGAGATAGGATTAGTTTATGATAATTGTTTTAATCTATTAGAAAAATTAGAGAACAGATTTGATTTAAAATTTAATTATATGGACATATCAAAATATGACTTAGTTTCCATATATACATTAACTGAATTAGTAGAAAGATATACAAATACAAAAGATAAATAAAAATTTATGAACCAAATTTAATGTAGAAGGTGTTAGATTATATGTATTCTTTGTCAGTAGATTAAAAGTGAAAAATATACTATAATTAGATAACATAAAATAAAATGCCAATACAGGGGGAATTAGATAATGAAATATGAAGAAGCATTAGAATATATATCACAAACCAATAAGTTTGGTATAAGATTAGGTTTAGAGAATATTGGGAAATTATTAGAACTGTTGGGAAATCCACAAGAAACTTTAAATATAATACATGTAGCTGGAACTAATGGAAAAGGTTCGGTGTGTTCTTTTATTTCTAATATACTAAGAGAAAGTGGATATAAGGTCGGCCTATACACATCTCCATATCTAGAAACTTTTACTGAGCGTATAAGAGTAAATGGAGAGAATATACCACAAGAAGATGTTGCTAGAATAATTGATTTAATAAAAGAAAAGATAGAAGTTATGGTAAGCCAAGGTTATGCATATCCAACTGAATTTGAAGTAGTTACTGCAATGGCATTTTATTACTATTCAGAGCAAAAAGTAGATTTTGTAGCTTTAGAAGTTGGATTAGGTGGAAGATATGATGCTACAAATATAATAACAAAATCACTTGTAAGTGTAATAACATCTATAAGTTTAGACCATACAGGAATACTTGGAGATACAATAGAAAAAATAGCATATGAAAAAGCTGGTATAATAAAGGAAAATGGAGTAGTAGTTGTATATGACCAGACTAATGAAGCAAAGGATGTTATAAATTCAGTTTGCAAAGAAAAAAATGCAAAATACATAGAAGTTAATTTTGACAATATAAATATAAAAAAATCAAACATAAACTCTCAAGTGTATGATTGTAATGTAATGGGAGAAACTTATAAGAATCTTGAAATAATGTTGATAGGTGAACATCAAATAAATAATTCTATATTGGCAATGAGTGTACTAAAATATCTAAAAGATACAAAAAAATTAGATAATGTAAGTGAAGAATCTATAAGAGAAGGTCTCATAACTACTAAATGGCCAGGAAGAATAGAAAAGATAAAAGAAAGTCCAATTTTTATAATAGATGGAGCACATAACGAAGATGGAGCAAAATCTTTAGCAAAAGCACTTGATAAACATTTTAAAGATAAAAAACTAACTTTATTAATAGGTATGTTGGAAGATAAAGATATTGATGGTGTTTTGGACATACTAATGCCTAAATTTAGCAAAGTAGTGACGACAACTCCTAATAATCCAAGAGCTATAAATTCAGATATATTAAAAGAAAAAATATTAAAATATGTAAGTGATGTAACGTCAAAACATGAAATAGAAGATGCAGTTAATTATACATTGGAAACATCAAACAAGGATGATATTATAATAAGTGCAGGTTCTTTATATATGATAGGCACAGTAAGAACTTTGGTAAAAAAATTATAATCTTATAAAATAAATACATAGATATAAATAAAAGACGTATAAAGAGGAGTTGGCTAAAATAATAGACAACTCCTTTTTTAATAAAATCAGTTTTTAGATGAGTGTATTACTATATATTATCAATATCTAGATAGATTGACGAATGGCTTTAGATAATTGGTCTGGGCAAGAAGTACCTTTACCTCCACAATCAATACCATTTAATTTATCAGCAATTTCAAGAGCATTTTGACCAATTATTAAACTCTTAAGCCCTAATAAATTTCCATTACATCCGCCTATAAACTCAGCATCAACAATCACATTATTTTCATCAACTTCAAAAAACATCTCTCTACAACAAACACCACTTGGGTTAAAAGTAACCTTCATAAAAAAGACCTCCATTAATTATTATTTCATTGTGTCAACATCAATAATAATACCAAATATATGTATAATAATGCAACTATAAAGCATAATACAAGCTAATAAAATAATATATTATTGTAGTATATGTATTGTAGAGAGGAGGGGTTATATGAAAATCTATATTTCTAACTACCTATCAAAGAGCATTAGTATAGTTGATTATTCTACGCTTGAACTAGAAAAAGAAATAGTATTAGAGGATAATATATATCCACATCATTTTTGCATAGAAAAGGAAAAAAATTTGATATACATACCTAGTTCGAGCAATGGAATACTATATGTTTTAGACTTAAGTAATGATAAAATAATTGATACTGTTTCTATAGGAGGAAGTCTTAGTCAAGTTATGCTTAGTGATAATGAGTTATTTGTAGCAAATGAAGATTCAAATAGCATATATGTATTGGATAAAAACACATTAAATCCAATAGGAATCATTGGCGTTGATAATATGCCACATGGATTTGATTTTGACAGAGAGAGTAAAAAGCTATATGTACCATGTATAAATTCGATAGTATGTATAGACACAATAAATAAAAGTATACAAAAGAAAATCAATATGGACTTTAGAGCATGGCATATAGCACTTGATAAACAAAAGAAAGAAATGTATATATCAACACTTGATGGAAAGCTTGTAATAGTTGATGAAGTAAGTATGGATATAAAAAAGGTATTATATGAATTCTTATTGCCAGTAGAAATAAGGTTTAATTATAGTGGGAAAAAAGTTTATGTTGCTGACTTGGGTTATAATAATGTAAGAATTTTGGATTATACAACAAGTAAATATATTGGAAATATTGAAATAGATGGAATTCCTCAGGGATTAGAAATATCTAAAGATGAAAAGTTATTATTTGTATCAGATACTCAAGAGAACTCAGTTAAAGTCTATGAAACTGCAAATAACAAATTAATAAAGGTAATCAAGGTAGGAAAAGAGCCTACAACTATAGTTTGTTTGTAGGCCTTAATGTATGTCTCTTATAAGTAAGTCGATAACTTCAGCATACATATAAGATGCATTGTTTTTCCAATTGTTACAAATAAGTTTTGCTTGTTTCTCTGATGAAACATTTAGATTTAAATCTATTAAGTTAGATTGATTTTCTATGACTCTAAGATTGACAATGAATTCATTATCACTTTGTTTTACGAAGCTAGATTTTACTTGAGTATCTGCTAGTAAATTTTCTTTATTAGAATCTATATACTTGTCTATTTTTTCAGTAACACTAGTAGGTATTCGATTAAAAAAGTATTCTAGACTTTCTACGCCTCTTTGAGTAAGAGCATAATATTCTCTGTCAGAGTCTTTATATGTAGTCAAAAACTTAGATTCCATAAGCTGAGATAAAAGTTGTTGTAATGAAAAGTAATTCATCATTTCAGTCTCTAATACTACTTGAGTTATTTGAGAATTAGTTAAGTCCATTTTAATTTTTTCCAATATATACAAAATTAAAAGTTTGTGATAAGCTAATTCTTCAGATGAGTTTTCAAACATAAATATCATCCTCCGTCAAACTATTTCTATATATAATATATTAAACTAATTTATACAAAATTAAAAGAATAATTTGTATAGTATCATTAATCTTTAACAAATTATATAAAATTAATTTTATAAATGAAGACAAGAAAACAGGGCTACCAATCGGCAGCCCTGTTGATACCCAGGTGTCAAAATTTACTATCTATTTTCCAGCCATTTGTCTTTCAGCCATTTCAACTAATTTCTTAGTCATGTATCCACCAACATATCCATTTTCTCTAGCTGTTAAGTTACCTTTGTCTATGTTTTCATAGTTAGATAAACCTATTTCGTTAGCTATTTCTAATTTCATTTGATTTAAAGCTGCTTTTGCCTCTGGCACTACTGTTCTGTTTGAATTTGACATAGTAAATTTCCTCCTTAAATAATTAGTTTATGATGTCTAACAACACTTTTATTTATGTGATGTTAATACTAATTTCTCCAAAATAAAAATAATATATACAGAAAAATAAAGGTAAAAATGTAAAAAATATAAAAAAATTAAAAAAAGTAGTATTTTAAAGAGGTTAGTTGGTCTAATATAGAGTTTATTTTTTTATTTGTTGTCCTATAAATTAAATATTACAGTACTTTTTTGAGCTAAAAAAAAATAAATTTTAAATATAGAAGAATTTATTTAAAAGGGGGAATAGTATGAAAAGAGAAGTTAAGAGAACTAAAGCTTTAATATATAGTGTTTTATTTTTTTCATTGTTATTGGTATTAATATTTGCTCTTGTTTATGGAATAAAATATGTATGCTCTAAATCTGATAACTCAAAAATGCCTATATATAGAGTTGATACAAATGAGAAAAAGATAGCTCTGAGTTTTGATGTTGCTTGGGGAACTGATAACATGGATGATATTCTTAAAATTTTAGATAAACATAACATAAAAGCTACTTTTTTTCTAGTTGGTAGTTGGGTGGATGATAATGAAGAAATTGTTAAAGCTATAGATGAAAAAGGACATGAGATTGGAAATCATTCAAATACTCATGCTAATTTAAAAGAAATATCAAAAGAGGATATAACAGAAGAAATAGAAACTACATCAGAAAAAATATTTAATATAACAGGTAAAAAGACCAATCTATTTAGACCTCCTTTTGGAGACGTAAACAATAAAGCTATGGACATTTGTGGAGATTTAGGTTATAAAGTAATTAAGTGGGATGTAGATTCGATAGATTGGAAAGAACTTGGCCCAAATCATGTAATTGAAAAAGTAATAAAAGAAGCTCAGCCTGGTTCAATAGTTTTATTTCATGCTAATATAAATGATGTAGATAACTATTTGGATACCATAATAAATCGACTTAAAAAAGATGGATATAGCTTAGTAAAAATATCTGATTTATTATATAAAGATAATTACATAGTTGATTCTAATGGAGTACAAAAACCAAAAAATTAATAATCAATAAATGTATATTTTTAGTAGTGTTGTGGAAAATTGTATAGTATATGTTAGAAAAGTGTCGATAAAAAGACGGTGTCTATTTTTTGACACTTTTTTATGCATGTATGTAATATCAATAATTATAGATTAAATCAGTAAAAAAAGCGTCTAATAATTGACTTTTTTTTATTGAGTTTAAATGATTAAATTGAACTACAAACGCTGTAAGATAGTATTTTCAAAGGGTATAACTTTGTTTAAAAGTTGGCATAGAAATTGCTTTGATAATAAGCGATATGTTCTATAGAAATAAACAATATGTTAAAGTCTTGTAATAGAAAAACAAGATTAATATTATTTGAACAGCTTATAAAAAAAATTAATATATTTAAGGGGGCGTACTAGTTGAACAAACTATATTCTATTTTATTAAAACAACACGTTGGTGGTCCAGATAAGCCAGTAGTAAGTGTTGGAGATGTAGTAAAAAAAGGAACTCTAATCGCAGAACCAGCTGGATTAGGAGCAAATATTTATGCCAGTGTTAGTGGAAAAATAAGTGAAATAAATGACCAAGCTATAGTAATTGAAGCTGATGAAGCACAAGATGATACTTTTGAACCATTAAAAGGAGAAAGTATACTTGATTTAATTAAAGAAGCTGGAGTTGTAGGAATGGGTGGAGCAGGATTCCCTACTCATATAAAATTAAATATAGATTTAAAAGGTGGAACAATATTAGCAAATGCAGCTGAATGTGAACCTTTACTAGCTCATAACATAAAAGAAATAGAAGAAAATCCAGAAATAGTTTACAAAGGTATAAAATATGCTATGGAAGTTACTAATGCTGGAAAAGGTATGCTAGCAATAAAGAGCAAACATCCAGAAGCAATAGCAGCATTCAAAAAAGTAATAAAACCAGGAGATAATATAGAGGTTGCTGAACTAGTTGATATGTACCCAATGGGAGAAGAAAGAGCTATAGTAAGAGATGTTCTAGGAAAATTACTTGAGCCAACTCAATTACCTTCAGAAGCTAATGCAGTAGTAATAAACGTAGAAACATTAACTAGAATAGTAGAAGCTGTTGAGCAAAAAAGACCAGTTATATCTAAAAATATAACTGTAGTTGGTCAATTAAACAGTGGAAAAGAATCTATAGTATTTGAAGATGTGCCAATCGGAACTACTGTTGGAGAATTAATTGAAAGAGCTGGTGGAATAAAAGGTGAATATGGTGAAATAATCCTAGGAGGACCTTTCACAGGAAAAGCTACTACTTTAGATACTCCAATAACTAAAACTAGTGGTGGTATAATAGTTACTATGCCATTTGTTAATGAAAAGAGAAAGATGGGTCTTTTAGTCTGTGCATGTGGACCTAACGAAGAAAGAATGAGAGACATAGCAGCTAAAATGGGCGTTACTGATATAGTATCAGTTCAAAAATGTAAACAAGCTCAAGAAATAAAAGGTGCATTAAAATGTGAAAATCCAGGACACTGTCCAGGACAAGCTCAAAAATGTATAGAATTTAAAAAAGCTGGAGCAGAAGTTATATTAATAGGTAACTGTACTGACTGTAGTAATACAGTAATGGGTTCTGCACCAAAATTAAAATTAGGTGTATACCATATCACTGACCATGTAATGAGAACAGTTAATCACCCATTAATAAGAAGAATAAAAGGTGATGTAAGATTAAAAATAAAATAATTAATTAATGTAAAGCCATATAATAAAAACATCTTTAGAAGTGAATCTTAAAAATTACTTCTGAGGATGTTTTTTGATGTAACATATAAGTTAAATTGATAAGATGTGCAAATAAGATGGAAAAAATAGACAAAAATTCATCTATATTGTATAATAATGACAATAGCTATTAAAATTATATCAGACAAAAATAGTAAAGCTCAAATATGTGATTTGTATTGACATATCTAAATTAAATTTAGTCAACTATCCAAATAGAGTAAAAGTTTTTGTGTTATTTAAAGATACTCTATGGTATCTTTTTTAGTATAAAAACGAATTTTTGTCTTATATTAGAAAAATTATCTTGAAATATTAGTTTGTATTTTAATACATTCATAAAAAGTGCACTTAAAGAGTTAAAACATTGAACAAAACATTAAAAAAATAAAAATTACAAAAACCTATTTATAGAAACTGTGAAGTATATCTTAAATTTGGGCACTTAAGGGATATATGGAGTTAGTAGTGCAACCTGCTATAAATATAAATAGGAGTAACTTTTAATTATCAAAAATATATAAACAGACATAATAAAGTACATAAATCATAGTAAATATAGATATAAAATATATTTTTGAAATAGCTCCCTACATTCATAAAGAGTGTAGAGTGGTAGAACATCTGCCCAAAACTCCTTTAATTGCTGGAAGTTCCTAAAGCTAACTAAACCACAACATAATCATGAAATAAGGATAGGTGTGATAGAGTATCTATTTGATAGATACTTGACGGTTACGAAAGTAGAAAAAATTAGTTAGATAGCATAAGGTTAAACCCTAAGTGCCTTAAAAATGGATAATCAGCAGGTAAGCTTCGAAAAGAAGAAACTTCAACGACTAGAGAGAAATCTCGTACCTACAAGTGTGGGGAAATGGGGAGTACCTAATTATTAGGTAATGATATAGTCTGTGCTTAATAGAAATATTAAGAAGTTCATTAGAGAACTGGTTAGGATTAACGACCCTAATTGAACATGCTAAAGATGTATTGTGGAATCAAATCTATACAATAATATAATATTTTGAATTATATTAGATAGATACAATATATATTTTTAGTATCAGGAGAATTTTGAAATTAAAAATTAAAAAATCAAGTATAATTAGTTTAGCCATCGCTTTGAGTATGGCATTTACTACATTTACACCAATAGTATCTTATGCTGCTGAAATGAATGGCAAAGATGTAGTATTTGATGGGGAGAAGCCATCAGATGGGCAAACTCCAGAAGGAGAACAACCATCAGACGGACAAACTCCAGAGGGAGAACAACCATCAGACGGACAAACTCCAGAGGGAGAACAACCATCAGACGGACAAACTCCAGAGGGAGAACAACCATCAGA
>NZ_JAGWDG010000025.1:0-33113 GCF_020658095.1 Clostridioides sp. ZZV14-6009 | reverse complement strand
TAAGAATCATAAATTAGCAGGTGCAATAAGTGAAGTTAGTTGGTATGAATTTAGAAGGTTACTTGAGTATAAAGCTATTTGGTATGGGAGATTAATTTCTGTGATAGGAAATACATATCCATCAAGTCAGTTATGCAGTGTATGTGGTCATAGAAATAAAGATGTAAAAAACTTATCACTTAGAAAGTGGGTTTGTTCAGAGTGCCATACACAGAATGACAGAGATATAAATGCCAGCATAAATATACTAAAAGAATGATTAAGATTAGTGGGTATGGAACAGCCCTTAGAGCCTATGAATGCTTAGTGCAAAAGTGCTATCGAATATGAATCTCCACCTTCAAACATTACCGAAGGTAATTAAGGTGGAGTAGTTCAAGTTATTGTCTATTAAACTGTATTTTAAACTTTATATATCTTTTAAGGAGTGGGAATATCCTTTGGAATAGGACACTTATATGTTTTCCCATTCATTGATTTATCGAATTCTTCTTTTGCCTTTTTAGCTATCTCTGGATTGTTTAATATTTTAGCTCCAAACATAGCCATAATTTTTGCTGCATATATCATACCTTTTTCTCCAATAGAACTTCCTGCACAAGATGTAAACTGCCAACTATGCCCAGGTGCACCTATGTTTGTACATCCTGTAAAAAAGTATGCTGTAGGAACTATATGCATTACATCTCCAATATCAGTAGAGCCATAGCTATTAAAGTTCGTAACATTTCCTCCTCCATAATATAGGTGAGTTCCTTCTGGTAAATTATATTTACTTATCATAGCCTCATATTGTTGTGGGCTTTGTCTATCTAATTCAGCTGCAAAATCCAATTCATCTTGAGTCCAAGGCTCTTGTGTAATATCATCCATACATTCTGACACAAGATTTGCTAGAACATGATTGTTTAAAGTATTATAGCATCCTCCTAAAAACTCTACTTCAACCTCAGTCTCAGTCATCATTGCAGCTCCTTTTGCTACCTTTATAAGTCTTTCATATGTATTTTCTACAGCTTCTCTACTCAAAGCTCTTGTGTAATACCATACTGATGCTTTATCAGGAACTATGTTAGGTGCCACTCCTCCATCTGTAATAGTATAATGAATTCTTACATCAGAAGTAACATGCTCTCTCAGATAATTAGCTCCTACATTAGTAAGTTCTACAGCATCTAAAGCACTTCTTCCATTTTGAGGGTCTGACCCTGCATGTGCAGTTATCCCCTTAAAATGGAATTTTACAGAATTAACAGCTGTTGATATACCCACTGTAGCTTCACTAATTTTATTTGGATGGAAATTTATAGCTAAGTCTAGACCTTCAAATGCACCGCCTCTAGCCATAAATCCTTTACCTGTTAATTGTTCTTCTCCTGGACATGCATAAAAAACTATAGTTCCTCTTAAATTATTTTCTATCATTTCTTTTTTAAGTCCTATTACCGCTCCTACATGCGCAGTACATAATAAATTATGTCCACATCCATGACCACAAGCTCCCAATTCAAATGCTTCTTGCTTTGTTGAAACTTTTTGGTTTAAACCAGGTAATGCATCAAACTCTCCCATAAAACCTATAACTGGTTTACCTGAGCCAAAACTAGCCTTAATAGCTGTAGCTAAACCTCCTACCCCTACTTCCACATCAAATCCTTCACTTCTTAGAAAATTTGCTGTATTTTCACATGCTTTGAACTCTTTAAATGCTTTTTCTGGATTTTTCCATATTTTCTTACTCAAATCATCAAGTTTAAGTCTTTTTTCATCTATCTCTCTTATAGATATACTTCCTATCATTAACTTTACCTCCCATAAATCTATTTCATATTAACCAAATATAAGTGGACCTATTATACTAGCAAATGCCACTGAAGCAATAGTTACAGTAACAAATCCTCCTATAATCATTTTTGGTAATAAATAATCTGTTGCCCTTTGCTTTTCTTCTACACTTCCTTCCATAGCATCAATACCTTCATTAGAAATTATCTGTGTTGCTGGATAAGCAAGCATACAAGTTACACCAATCGCTGCTGACATTCTTGGAGAATATCCTAATAACTTTCCTACAATTGCAGTAAATAGTATTATGAATATAGCTCCTATAACTAGTATTCCTATAGTTGGAACAATCATTGCAAATAGTGCTGTTGGAGTTACCTTAGCAAGTCCTCCAGGTAACATTAACATACAACCAAACATTATAATCCCATTAGATTGAGATTTATCTAAAATTCCTTTTTCTAAAAATCCTATTCGTGTAAAAATTAGCCCTACTAACAAACATGCTATATTTGGATTTAAATAATAGTTTGAAGGAGTAAATCCTGGTATTAAAGTAGCCAAGCCTACAAAGTTACCAATCATAGCAACAAATGAAAGTTTTGCAAGATATACTAATGTAGATGATTTTTTATTTGACTCTTCTTTAAAAATTCTCATACTTGGAAGCTTAAAATTACTTTTTGATTCATCCCTTAAGAAATCTCCCCTATCTCTTTTAAATTTTAATTCTTTATTTATACAATATGTTGTTATAGGAATACCAAAGAATTTTTGAAATGACAATACTAGAATTACAAATGCTGCAAGTTCAGGTCTATTTGCTGCTTCTGCAACCGTTGTTACAATAATACCAGCAATAGTAGAACCTGCTATTGGAGGTGCTGCTATTAAAGCATACTCTCTACCAAATAACATACTACCAACTGTGAAACAACCAACCGCTATGCCTACAATACCTACTAATGCAATTACAACTGTTTTCCATTCATGGCATAAGTCTTCAAGGTTTATAAGTGTTCCTAAGTTAGTTATTAATAATGCTATACCAAAGTTACTCATCGCAGCTAATATCCCCGATGCTCCTGTAACATCTTTTGGTAGAATATTAGTCCAAAATCCTAATAAAAATATAATACATACAAATAGCAATGTTGAAATTGCACCTTTTGTTTTCTTAGATAAAAACTCACTAAAAGCATAAATCATTACACATACAGTAAAGCAAGTAAGCGGATTCCAAAAATTTTCCATTGTTGTTTCCTCCTAAATATAATAATTTTTTATCAATAAAACAATAATTATAAAATGTATATTCTGTAGTTATTATTAACTACATATAGCACAGTTTGATATTTTTTGATGATATTTTTATACGTCTTAAATTATTCCTAAAATATCTAAATAAATATAACTTATAGTTAACTTTTTAAATATTTACCATAATCATTAATTTACTAGACTTCTTTTCAATTTTTGACTTTCTACATTATTTTATAAATGCAGAATTGTACTACAACTATCTTCAATTTTAATATACATGTTGGAAGACTTGTCTTTATTTAATATTAGATATATAATTTACGCTTTATATACGTCTTAAATTATTCTTAAAATAGCTAATATAAATTAATAACATACCTATTACTATTGTTAAAAGATACCTTATTTTAATTATTTCTTTTAAGTCTTCTTTAGGTACAAATTTGTATCTGCTAATACCTCCCCTCTTTAAATTAGACTATATCTAGCGACTTTAGAAATCGTATTCCTAGAAATAACAATTATTTGTCATATTAAATCAATGATAAACTATATGTCTATAGTAGTCCTAAATTATTCTTAAATTAGCAATAAAAAATAAATTTACTAAAATATAAAGTCACTAGTTTTTATTTTGTCAAACTATTCTTGATATAAATTATAATTTCAAACTTTACTTTTGTCAATATATTCTGACAATAAATTGCAAATTTATAGTCTCATATAGTAATTAAATCATGTTATACATATGTAGAAGTCTTTTATTAAATAGAAATATATAAATGTACATCTCCCCCTATATTGTGATATTTAATATTTTAATTATCACCATTCACTATACTTTAAATAAATATAAAGTTTATAGGGTTGAATACTTTTACTGTACATAAAAAATGTGTATCTCCAATTATAGTAATTAGATTTAACCTCTTTATTACCACCTTTTTTTGGAGAATACACATTTTATTTTACATGTCTAATGAATTTAAATTATCTCCATTAGATTTTATCACCTTTTTATACCAATCAAATGATTTTTTCTTATATCTATTAAAACTCCCTTTACCATCATCATCTAAATCAACATATATAAATCCATATCTTTTGCTCATCTGTCCTGTAGTTGCACTAACTAAGTCAATTGGTCCCCACATTAAATATCCAAAGCATTCAACATTATCTTCTTCAATTGCAGACTTCATTTGAGATAGATGTTTACTTAAATACTCAATTCTATAATCATCATTTATAGTTCCATCCTCTTCAAATTTATCATATGCTCCTAGCCCATTTTCTGTAATTAAGATAGGTAATTGGTACTTTCTATAAATATAGTTTAAAGTAAACCTTAGACCTATAGGGTCTATTGCCCATCCCCACTTACTTTGTTCTAAGTATGGATTCTGAATTCCACCAAATAAAGATTTATCACCTGATAAATTTTCTTTTGGAGTGGATACACTTGAAAAATAATAATTAAGTCCTATAAAATCTAACCTACCATCTTTAAACGCTTCCTTATCTTCATTAGTTACTTCAATATTTATACTATTTTTTTCATATTCTCTTAATTTATATTGAGGAAACTTTCCATTACACATTGCATCAAGTTGATAATAATCACGGTCATTATCTAAAAATGCATTTAACACATTACTAGGGTCACAATTATATGGATAAATTGGATTTAGTCCAAACACACATCCAACTTTATTATTTTGATTAATTTCTCTAGCTAACTTCGCAACTTTTACACTTGCTAAAGTCATATTGTACCCTACCCTTGCTAGTGTTTGAGCCTTATCTTCCATTTCACTATACTTAATCCCTGCTATCATATAAGTAAAAATATCAGAGTGTTCTGTTTGAGGGTCAATATGATTCATCTCATTAAATGTAACCCAGTACTTTACCTTATTATCAAATCTTCTTATTACAGTCTCACTATATTTTAAATACAAATCTATAAGTTTTTTGTTATTCCATGAGCCATATTTATGTACTAAGTTCATAGGTAATTCAAAGTGATATAGTGTTACAATAGGCTCTATACTATTTTCTATTAAAGTATCTATTAAATCTTCATAGTACTTAATCCCTAGTTCATTAGGATTCTCATCATCACCATTTGGAAAAATTCTCGACCAGCCTATAGATATTCTTAATGCACTAAATCCCATTTCTTTAAATAAAGCTATATCTTCTTTATATCTATTATAAAAATCAATTCCATTATGAGATGGATACTCTAATTTAGCTTCTATTTTGTCAGTAATTACTCTTGGCGTTTCATAAGAGCCTTTCGTTACAAAATCCATAATTGCAGGCCCTTTGTTGTCAATATCCCATGAACCTTCACATTGATGCGATGCAATACTTCCTCCCCAGAAAAATGTATCTTCAAAATTCATAAATTTCTCCTCCTAAAACTTATACTACTACAGTTAATAGTTCTTCTGATTTATCATTTGATGAAATTACATCTAAATAATCACTAGTATTTGTAACTATTGTTATTATAGTTGAATCGAATCCTTCCTCTATAATTTTGTCGGATTCAAATACTGCTAAAGAATCTCCTTTTTTAACTCTTTGATTTTGTGTTACAAGACTTTCAAAGAATTTTCCCTCTAAATTTACTGTGTCTATCCCAATATGAATTAATATTTCTAATCCTTCATCAGTCACTATACCATAAGCATGTTTAGTTGGAAATACTATAGTTATAGTTCCATCTACAGGAGACATAACAGTTGACTTTGATTCACTAGGTATAATTCCAACACCTTTACCTAATGCTCCAGATGAAAATGCCCTATCATTAACTTCTTCAAGTGCAATTACCTTACCTTTTGCAACATTTCCAACACTAATAGTTCTTGAATCATTTTCGTTTATTACTAGTTCTAATTCTTTTTCATTATCATCCTTAGCTACTTCTTTTTCATCTGAAGGTATTCCTAATATATAAGATGCTACTGTTGCTACCACAAATGCTACTACTACACCTATTATCATAAATGTAAAGTTAGATATTTCTCCTCCAACAAGATATGTTGGTAATGCTGCTAATCCCCAAACCATTCCATATGTTTTAACTTGTGCTAAACCGGCTATCAAACCACCTAGACCTCCACCTATCATTACTGCTACAAATGGTCTTCTATATTTCATAAACACACCAAACACTGAAGGCTCCGTGACTCCCATAAGTGCACTAAAACTTACTGTACCAAATAATTGCTTTTGTTCTTTATTTCTAGTTTTTAGGAAATATCCAAACATTGCACCACAAACTGCAATATCAGATATTGTCGCAGCTCCCATAAAAATTGGATCATATCCTAATGCTGTTACAGAATTTAAAGCTATAGGCATAGTAAAATTTGCTGCACCAAAAACTATTAAAAGTGGTTGGAAAGCCGCATATAGTGCTACAACACTCCAATTACCTAATGTATCAATTAAAAACATACATGCATAGTTTAATCCATCACCAATCCACATACCAATAGGTCCAAATATTGTTAGTGTAACTGATAAAGTTATTATTAAAGATAATACTGGAACTAAAAAATAGTGTAGTGCTTTAGGTAAGATTTTTTTCAATCCTCCAATTATAATTCCCATTGCCCATACTCCTAGAAGTATTGGAATAAAACTATTTGCATAAGTTGTTGTTTGTAAGTTTATACCAAATAGACTTAATCCTTCTACACCATCTATTGATGAAGATAATAATGTAACTGCTAGTACTACTGCTATGTAAGGATTTACATTAAGTCTCTTTGCTGATGCTATTGCAATTAATACTGGCAGGAAGTGAAATGTTGCACTTCTTAATGTGTCCAATATTTGATATGTAGGACTATCACTCTTAAGTATCCCTGACATATTTAAAAGTGCTAATATACTTGCAAGTATACCAGCTGCAAGTAGTACTTCAATTACTGAAGTCATAGTTTCTGAAACTACCACAAATATAGAATTAAATATGCCTTTGATGCCTTTGATGCCTTTTTTTCTTTCACCCTTTACACTTGATTCACTTGAACTTAAACCTACCATAGTCATAAACTCGTTATATACATCTACAACATGAGTTCCTATTATAATTTGGTAAGCAACAGCATTAGAAACTACATCAATTACTCCGTTTAATTTTTTAATTTCTTCTGTTTGAGCTATACTCCTATCATTTAATGTAAGTCTTAATCGAGTAACACAATGTGCTACCGACTTTATATTTTCTTTTCCGCCTATAAGTTTTATTATATTTTCATTTAAATCTTTATACTTCATCTGATTTTGCCCCCAGTCTTTGAGTCACCCTATTTATATGCAACATTAAATAAGTTTCTTCACTTATAGATATATCAACATTAAATTGTGATTTTATATATTTTCTTATTTTTTGAACGCTTCCAAATGACTTTGGATAAAGTTTACTTACTTGTTTATATAAATCTATTGAATTATCTTCATCTACAGAAGCTTCATCTGACATAATTCTTTGTATAAAGTACTGTAGATGAGTTGTAAATCTCATATAGTTTGTCGAAGCTTCATCTAGTTCTACATTAAAATGATATTTTATTATAGAAACTATATCTCCTAAAGTTCTTAATTCTACAACAGTGCTATCATGAGATTCTTTATTTACCTCCATATTTACAAAATGAAGTGCTATTGATACAGCTTCATCATCAGGAAGACTAATTCCCTTACTATCACCAATTAATTTTAGTGCATGCATGCCAATTTCAAAGTGCTTTGGATAAAACCTTTTAACATTCCATACCAGAGGGCTTTTTATAAATTGATTCTTTTCACATCTTTTAAGTAAAAACTCTAAATGGTCTAATAAGGTTAAACTTAGATAATCGCTTGATTTTATATTTAAAGCTTTCTCACCATATTCAATCATTTCATTGATAAGAACTATATTGTTAGAATCTGAGTTTTGTAATAGGTAACTAAAATGTTCTAGCATATCATATGAATCTAATATATAGGTTCTCTCTATTTCATTTTCACTTATCATTTGCCCCACTCTTTTTTTAAAACCAATTCCTTTGACAAATACAATAATTTCGTTTTTACCTCTTTTTACTAAGGCCACATTGTTATTTAAAATCTGAATTATTTTCATATATTCCTCCCTTCAATAAAAAGAACTCAAGCATATATGTATAGAGTATTCCTCTATTTTTCACATATATACTTGAGTTCTGCCTGCTAATCAGTAACATACTCAAAATTATGACTACATCGCCATAATTAGAATTCTTTTTTGTTTAATTTTATATTCTATATGTTATACTATCTATTTAAATCTGTCAACGATTTCCTAAATATTTTTTAAATTCGATAAATATAGATTCTGTTAGACAATTATCTGGCAAAGTCTATATACTAAATTGATACTATTCTACTGTCACTAATATTTATAATATTATCTGAATCATTAGTTATTTCACCATTATGAGTTATCATAATAAGATTTTTAAATATCATAAATTATATGTTAATAAATAAATTCTTAAGATATATTAATACATGAAGTATTAAGTTTATTTTTATTTAAACACTCTAGTGCTATTTTTAAATAAATTTCAATAAAAATACTCCTATTTTGTCATGAACTATTTATCCAATGTATCTTTAAGATAAATTGGTGGATGCTTCACACTTTTTAATTCTTCATTGCTTTTTAAAAGTTTATTATTATTTTCCATATCATAAATTTGTAACATAACTTTATTTACATATAGAGAATAATAATCATCACTATAAAAATACTGATATTCATATTGAGGGTCATCTTTGTAATATACTCTGTATAGTATTCCTTTGTAGCTTGCTTTCTTTGCCTTTTCTTTTGTAATACTCTTTATATTATCTTCTGAAATATCTTGCTTTACCATATATTTATTAATATATATTTCAGCATCCTTCCATGGTTTAATGTAGTTTTTATATACAACAAACCCTGTTACGCTTATAATACTTATAATTAATACTCCTAAAATAACTTTATATTTTTTCATGTTAATCCTCCTTCATTTATTGTTTAAAACTTACTATAATGCATAAAAAAAAGATGTTATCTTTTTTTATTAAAATATAACATCCCTCATATTTAGTATCAATATATATGCCCCAACTGGTAGGTTAAGAGGCTCCACTGTCAGTATTTTGATTAAGTAACACATATATATTGCATACTTTTATATAGTCGTCTTTTATTCTCATAAAGATTTCTTCATTATCTATTTTAGAATAACTATTACACTCTTTCATTTAATATAAGAATAAACATTATATTAATTTTCTAAATTTATCTCTTCAACAATATTGCTTTATAACCTGTAATATTACATCTGCTGCTTTTTTTGAACCTCCTGCATTATAAAAGCTTTCTGACAGTTTAATTGCATTTTCTTTATATTCCTTGTCATTCATAACTTGAAATACTACACATTTAATATCTTCTGACTTATTTTCTTTTAACATGAGCCCTACGCCCAAACAAGTAACTCTATTAGCTACCATTCTCTGCTCCGAATGTTGTGGAAATAATACCATAGGTACTCCATAATATAAACTTTCATTAACACTATTCATCCCACAATGAGTAATAAAGACATCAGTTTCTTGAAGTATAGCAATCTGTTTGACACTATTTTTAACCTCGAAATTATTTGGTATATGTCCTAAACTTTTAATATCAGTGTTTCTACCAACAGACATAATTACATCAACATCAAAATCTTTAAATGCATTTATACAGTTTTTATAAAATTTAATATTTTTATTATTAATTGTGCCAAGTGAAATATATATTAGCTTTTTCTTTCTATTTTGGGGCTCGACAATCACATTTGATACTGATGGTCCTACAAATGAATACTTACTAGAAAAAGTTTCTACCATTGGTTGAAATTCTTTTGATGTATATACAATAGTATTCGTATCATCATCATTAGAAACTATAGAAATAAAATTTTTTACGTCATATCCTTTTTTTTGTAAAAGCTTTATTTTTTTATTAATGCGTCTCATACCAAAAACCATACGTATAATTTCCATAAAGCTTTGTTTCATCATCTTTGCTGTATGTTTATTAATCGCGAAAGTTGTTGTAGAGCATATATATGGAATATTAAGTTTTTGTGCAAATAATTTTCCCCAAAAACTTAATGAATCTGATACAATACAATCTGGATTAAAATCCTTAAGCTCTATACAAACTTTTTCATCTAAAGATATAGTAGTATCTACTATCATCTCAATTAACCCAGAAAAATCCTTCCCAATTTTTTTCTCGTCTCCAGGATGTAATTCTGGAAGATATTTATCACAGCAAATAAATTTTGCTCCAGCACCTTCAATTTTATCTTTAAATTCATTAAAAGAATAATACAATACCTCATTCCCTCTATCTACCAATTCACGAACTACTTCAACTGTAGGATTAGTGTGACCATATGCAGGAATACTAAAAAATACTATTTTACTCATATTTTATCCATCCTTTTATAATTTTTTTAAAATTACTATTCTTTACCTATTACTCCCATATGACCTATAAAATTTATCAAATCACGTTGATGAACAATTCCTAATCCTCTTTCTTCATCTCCTAGTATCAATAATTTATCTCCTGCGTTTATATTAAATACATCCCTTGCTTCTTTTGGAATAACAATCTGACCACGTTCACCAACTACGACAGCTCCAAAGAAAAATTTTCCTTTAGGTGGTATTACAATACCTGTTTTTTCTTCTGAATGATTAACTAAGTCATCTAGTTTGACATCGTACAATTTTGCAAGTTTAATGCAACTATCTATATCAGGAGTAGATTCGCCATTTTCCCATTTTGCTACTGATTGTCTAGATATATTAAGTTTTTCAGCTAATTCCTCTTGTGTGTACTGATGAATTTTTCTTAGTCTTTTCAAATTCGTATTAATCATATTTTTCATACCTCCTATGTTTATAGTATTAGATTTATTGCTTAAATTCTATCAACTAATCTTAACATTCATGTATGTATTTATATATTTTTTTCTTATATGACTTTATTGTTTAACTGACATATCTTCTTAAATTATAGTAATATAAATTTATGACACAAGAGAATAAAAAAGTTATACTTGATAGCTATGAGGTTTCTTTGATTTAAAATGACATATTCTATTTGAAAAGCTCAAATGACAAAAATATCATTAATTTTACCTATTGAAATAACATCATATCCATTATTATTTAATGAGTTTAATATTGTATCATTAAATGGCTTTAAGACATAATCATGTCTATTGCTTACTATAGTAAATTTAGTGAAACTAGAACTAAACTAATTATCTGTAAAATCAATAGGGCTTTGTGGTTTAGGCTTGAAGAATATATCTATAAGAAAATCATTTATTATAATGTGTATATTGAAATTAGCGGTGATGTATTAGAAAAAAAATTATATAAAATTACAGAAAAAGAAAAAGATGAGTTTCTAGAATGGCTTGAAAAAGATATACCAATGGAAAAAACGCCTAAAGATATTTTCCGTCTTAAAATGTACTTTTCTAATAATTTAGATCTAGACACTAGGCTTGTTTTATTAGAACATCAGTTGCTTCAACACCAAGAAAGGATTAAATTCTTATACAGTCAAATGGAACGTTATAGTGAAGTGCCTCCTCTTCATAGCAATGATTTTGGTGATTATATAGTTCTTGATGGTGCTATTATCAGGGAGCAAGGTTCTATAAAATGGCTAACAAATTGTATTAACCATCATAAAAATGGCTAATACTACTTTAAAATAATAAGTTGTTAATTTTAATAATTTATTTAATTACAAACATTAAATTTACAAAAAAGGGTGTAGCACTATTTTCTAGTGCGACAACCCCTTTTTGCTAAATCACTTTGATTTACTCACCTTTTCTTACATCATTTTCACCAATATCTTGTATTCCAACAAATATAAGATTTATTAGCTCTGTTAGTGATTTCCATTGCGATTTTTTTGAATCAAGATAATAATAGTTTTTCGTCCCTTCTCTACGTACATTAACAATTTCTGCTTCTTTCAATATTTTAAGATGATGAGATACTGCAGGGCGAGAAAGATGTGTTTTTTCTGTAATTTCTCCTACTCGTATACCATTGAAGTCACTCTCTAGGAGTGTTATTAAAATTAACTGTCTAGTTTCATCACCCATAGCAGAAATAGCTTTACGACAGTCTTTAAATTTAGATGTTATTTCTTCTATTCTTTGCTGACATTCTTTTTCCATAAAATCCTCCATATCTTATAAGTATCTAACACTTGCTGCCTCTTTTTGTGCAGTACGTCTATATTTAACATCTGGATATCCAATAACTAGCGTTGTAAGAACATGATTCTTGTGTTTTAAACTTAGAAACTTTTTTAACTTTGGCGAGTTATTTGCTACATCTGAAAAATATCCACTAAATAAAACCCCCAGACCATAAGATTCTGCCATTAGTGCCATATTAGATGCTGCAAGTGAACCACTAATCTTATCTTTTGTAATTATCATTATTGCAATAGGAGCATGCTTGAAGAAAAAGTTATCATCAATCTCAATTTCCTTTGAATATTTAACAGCAATGTTTGCAATCGGTTTGATTTTTCTAAAAAATCTCACTGCCTCCTTTTCATACATTGCTTTTTTATTGTCCAAAACAATATATGATACATCTTGTGAATTTTTAGCACTAGGTGTGTATCTACCTGCCTCAATAATTTGCTTTACAATTTCTGAAGAAACTTCTTTATCTTTAAATTTTCTGATACTCCTTCTAGATTTAATTGCCATTAGTAATTCATCTGAGTCTAAGCTTGGCTTATTTGTAAGTTCTATTGGTGGTTCATCAAATCCTGTCAGTGTAATAGCTTCTTTGGGACAGATTGCTGCACAGTGTCCACACATTAGACAGTCTTGCTTTTTAATTACTGATTTTTTATTTTCTATAACTATATTATTTACTGGACAATCATTTTTACAAAGTCCACATCCAATACAAAGGTCTTTATTAACTTCAATTATATGTTGATATTTCATATGCACTCCTCTCCCTTTCGTTCATTAGTTTAAACTATTATAACACTCAAATACATTTTATATTCATTGGTAAAGAATTTGATTACCATTGAATTTTTAATATATCTATTGAATAAGTTTTTCATAAATTTTAAAGCATTATAAGTTATATTTAATAAAAAAAGACAAGCTTAGAATTTAAGCTCGACTTTTTCATCTCTTGGTACAAAATAAATTATCTCTCTTTTCAGCAAATCTCTTCGTGAATCCTGCTACAGAGAAAAAATTATACCACTATTATTTTTATATTCTTCTTATTTAATATAAATCTTCACCATTTGAAGCAATTACTTTCTTATACCATTCAAAGCTTTTCTTTTTCGCCCTTCTCAAACTTCCATTACCGATATTATCTCTATCTACATATATAAATCCGTAACGCTTTTCCATTTCACCTGTGCCAGCACTTACTAAATCAATAGGACCCCATGTAGTATAACCTAATAAATCTACACCATCTATAGAAACTGCGTCATACATCGCTTTTATATGTTCTCTTAAATAATCAATTCTGTAATCATCTTCTACATAACCATTTTCATCAGCTATATCTTTTGCACCTAATCCATTTTCTACAATAAATAGTGGCTTTTCATATCTATCATATACATGATTTAATGTAATTCTTAGACCTAATGGATCAATTGGCCATCCCCATTGGCTGTATGAAAGATATGGATTTTTAGCAGATGTAAATATATTTCCTTCAGCTACATCATCTGCATTTTCATCAGTTCTAACACAACGACTGTTGTAATATGAGAATGAAATAAAATCTACTGTATATTTATTCAATAATTCAATGTCACCAGGTTCCATTTCTGGTGTAATACCTTTTTGCTCCATATACTTTAATGCATAGTTAGGATATTTTCCTCTAGATTGTACATCTACAAAGAAATAATTTTCTCTATCTAACTTTGTAGCTTCCCATACATCATTAGGATTGCAACTATAAGGATATACACTTCCAGATGCAAACATACAACCAACTAAGTTATTTGAATCAACTTCATGTGCTATTTTAGTTGCAATTGCACTAGCTACAAGTTCATGATGAGCAGCCTGATATTTTATCTTTTCAGTATCTTCGCCTTCTTCAAAACAAATACCAGCACCCATAAATGGAGCATGTAAAATCATGTTTATTTCATTAAAAGTTAACCAATATTTAACTAAGCCTTTATATCTTCTAAAGATAACATTACATAGTTTCTCATAGAAACCTATCATTTTACGATTACGCCATGCACCATACTTTTCAATTAAATACATTGGACAATCAAAATGTGTAATAGTAACTAGTGGCTCTATTCCATATTTTTTACATTCTTTAAATATATTTTCATAAAATTGAAGCCCCTTTTCATTTGGTGTTTCTTCATCACCTTTTGGAAATATTCTACTCCATGCAATACTCATTCTATATACTTTAAATCCCATTTCACCAAATAGCTTTATATCTTCTTTATAATTATGGTACATATCAATACCAGTTTGAGCTGGATAATAATGTTCAGCATCAAAATCAAACATTTTTAATTTACCTGTAATAACTGCTGTCCTATCTTTTCCGGTTGGACATACATCTACATTTGCTAATCCTCTTCCGTCTTTATTATATCCACCCTCACATTGATTAGCTGCAGTAGCTCCTCCCCATAGAAAATCTTTTTTAAAACTCATAGTTAAGCCTCCTAAAATTATAACTAAGGCATTAACTTATGCTAATGCCTTAGTTTTTTACTAAAATATAACCGTAATCAGATTGCCCTCTAATTCAGTACTCTTACTTTCTGTTTCTACTACATCTAAAAATTGTGATGAATTGGTAATAACAATTGGAGTTACAACACTATACCCTGACTCTTTTATTGCATCAATATCAAAGTTTAATATCGTTTGACCTTTTGTAATTCTATCACCTTGCTTTATACATGCCTCAAAACCTCTTCCTTCTAACTGAATAGTATTTAATCCAATATGAATAAGCACTTCAACACCTGTATCTGAAAGAATTCCTATAGCATGTAGACTAGGAAATAAGGTTGTAACCACTCCATCTACTGGTGCAACTACTTTTCCATCACTAGGTATTATTGCTACACCTTGACCTAGTACACCAGATGCAAATGCTGCATCCTCTATATCGCTTAAATTTAAGACTTCACCTTTTATAGGGCTTACTACTATTTCTTTTTCTAATTTAGCAGACTTAACCTCTTTTGTTTCCTCTTTTACATTATTTTTTACTTCTTTAGATTCTCTTGCTTCCTTTTCTTTATATAAAACCATAGTTAATCCAAAAGCTACAACCATTGATATAGCTATACCAGAAAGAGCTACTATTAAATTGCCCATTCCTCCATCTGGTTCAATCATTGCTGGAAGTTCGAATATTCCCATCCCTCCAGTTATAAACTTTCTAAGATTAAAGAATCCGTAGAAAGCTCCTCCAATACCACTAGCAATACAACTTATTATAAATGGCTTCTTTAAAGGTAATAATATTCCATAAATTGCTGGCTCTGTAACTCCAAATATACCAGATATAAAGTTTGGTATTGCCATCTCTTTTAATTTCTTGTCTTTAGTCTTGAAGAATATCGCTAATACGACTGCTGAACTTGCAAATGTACAAGCAAAGAATGGCATCATAACATTATCGTATCCTAAAGTCATAACATTATTTATATATACAGGAATGAATCCCCAGTGCATACCAAAAATAACAAGAATTTGCCAAGTGAACCCTACTATAGCACCTGCTAATAGTGGACTAAAATCTCTTATCGAAATTACAATTTGCGAAATAAGTGTAGAACCAAATGTTGCTATAGGGCCTATAACTATAAGTGCAACAGGTACTGTTACTAATAATGTAAGCATTGGCACAAAGAAAAACTTAACTAAGTCTGGAACAATCTTATTAAATAATTTTTCACACTTAGATGCAAAATACACTATAAATATAATTGGTACAACTGTCCCAGTGTAATCAATTGATATCATTGGTAGTCCAAAGAAATCAATATATACTGGTGATGCAAACATTGTTCCTTTAAATAAAGTGTACATCACATCTGCACCTGCTGATATACTACTGCCTTGTATCGCAGGATAACACATTGCAGCTCCTAGTGCTAATCCCAACATTGGTTTTAGCCCAAATTTCTTAGCTGAAGTATATCCTAAAAATAAAGGAAGGAATGTAAATAATGCATCTCCTGCTGCATTTATTACCATATATCCACCAGATAAATCACTATATAATCCCATTGCTACAAATAAAGCGTTAAATCCTTTTAACATCCCACAGGCTGCCATTATTCCTAGTACTGGCTGAAAAATCCCTGATATTATATCTATACCTTTATCTAGCATACTACCTGATTTTTTATTTTCTGAATTTGTACTTGAGTCATCTAAGTCAATTATTTCAACTATATCTTTATAGACAGCCTCAACATGATTTCCTATAACTACTTGATATTGTCCTCCACTTTTCATTACAGTAACAATACCTTCCATATTTTTCAATACATCATCATTTGCTATACTTTCATCTTTCAAATTAAAACGTAATCTTGTAATACAGTGTACTAATCCACTAATGTTTTCTTTTCCACCAACATTTTTTACTATGCTTTGTGCTAATTGTTTGTATTTTTCCATTTTCTCCTCCATATTTCTTTTAAATAAATTTTTTGAAATTTGAAGGTTTGGCCAACTCAATGTTACCATCCAACCATAGGTATAATTTTGTTAGTATCACTCCTTTCAATAACTCTTACTATATACTACTGAAAAATTATTCATCTTACATATTTGAATCTTTAACTACTTTAGCTAAATGTATTGTTAAATATATAAGTTCATCATCTGTTAATATGTAGTTATATTGTTTTTTAATAAAATTTTTAATCTTAACTACACATTCAAACTCTTTATTATATTTAGACTTAATAATGATTAATAATTCTTTATCTGTCTCACCTTCATGCACACTATTTGAAAGTAATCTCTGGGCAAAAAATTTAAGATGCATTATAAATCTATAATAAAATACAGAATCCTCATGAAATTCTATTCTAAAATGATATCTAACTATACTAAGTACTTCTTGTATTAACTTTGTAATATCATATGCCAAGGTATGACCTTCACTTAACTGAGCATTTACTATATGAAATGCTATAAATCCAGCTTCATCTTCAGGTAATTTTACACCTGTTTTGCTTTCAATAACATCAAGTGCTTTCATTCCAATTTCAAACTCTTCTTTATAGAATCTCTTAGTTTCCCAAAGTATTGCATTCTTTACGTTTATCCCTTCTTTCATTCTTTGAATTGCAGAATATGTATGGTCACTTAATGATATATAAATACTTTCATTTAATTTCTTGTTTAATTTTATTTGTGCATACTCTATAATTTCACTTGATAATTTCATGTGCTCCATAGGAATATTATTAAGTAATTCTTGTAACTTATTTGATATTTCTTTATTTGATATCCTAAATACTTTGTTTACTTTAGTTTTATCTATTAAATCGCCTTTTGATTTTTGATAACCAATGCCTTTACCCATGACAATAATTTCTTCATCATTGTCATCTAATGTGATTACAACGTTATTATTTAATATCTTATTAATTATCACGATTATCCTCCTTTTGAGCATAAAAAAAGCTTATCCATAATAATGGGCACAATCCTTCCAAGGATACTGCTATTATTAATGAATAAGCTTAGCTTGTACTTAAACAATTACTACCTAATTCCAATTATTATAATAAAACATTAGACATATTTTGTCAACGTTTTCTTTGAATATATTTCATCTTTATATGCAAAGAAGCTATAAGCTTGCTTTGTTACTCTCACCATAATTTTCTTTCTATTAAAAAATTTGCTTCGTTTAAGCCATATTTAGATACTCTATTTCATATCGACAACGACTGCATCTGTTGCTTTAACAACGTGTTGGCGATATATTTATATATTTTAAGCTTATTAGTTGGGATTATAAAATATCCATCTACTTATTATATAATAAGTAATGCTAACTTTATTTATAAGTGTACATATTTTGTATATTAAAGATAAGTATACCACTGATTTTTATTAAATATTAATTATATAAAATAAAAATAAACCCAATATCTTGTTATTAGCTACTAGGTTTATTTTTATGTTTTACATTATACTAAAGTATTTGATGTAATCATATATATTTTTTATTGATCACGTCCTATTGTTCCATCTTCAAGACCTTTTTCTACTTGTTCCTCGCTTGGTTTTGGTAAATTATTCTGTTGCTCTGTTTCTTTTGGTGTATTATTTATTTCCTTCTTACCTTCACATCCAATTACGCTAAGAGCTACCATTGATACTATTACTGCTGCTGTAAATTTCTTATTAAATTTCATTTTTTCTCTCCTTTTATTTTATATATTTTTTATTTTATTACCTTTTTCATAAAACTAATATTTATTAGATTTGCTAAATAATAGATTAATTATCTAACAAATTATTTGATGTATAATTTTATTCTGATTTAAGTGCTACTATTGGTTGTAACTTAGATGCTTTATTTGCAGGGGATATTCCAAATACTACTCCCATAAATATGGCAAATCCAACTGCAGCAAATACCACATTCCATGCTATATAAGGCTCAGCCCCCATTGTTCCTAGTATTGGGAATGACCCAAGTATACCTATTGAAGATCCTACTATTCCACCTATTAAGCTTATTGTAAGAGATTCTACTAAGAACTGTACTAGTATAAAGTTTCTAGGAGACCCTAAAGCTTTTCTTATACCTATTTCTTTAGTCCTCTCAGTTACAGATACTAGCATCATGTTCATTATACCTATCCCTGCTACGAATAAAGATACACTTGCTATTGCTCCTACCATTAGGTTCATAGTAGCATCCATTGATTTCATTGAATCTATCATTTCTTTATTACTTGATACATAAGAATCGTTTGGTGTCATACCCTTTCTAGTAAAGTGAGCTTTTATTTCATCCATTGTATTTGTAACACTATCATTTGAAGTAGATTGTACATTTAATTTAGATATGTCACTTATTCCTAAAACAATTTGTGCTGTTTTATAAGGCATATATATAGTATCATCTTCTGGGCTATTATAAGTTTCATCAATCTTACTTAATACGCCTATAACTTTGTATGGTATAGACTTAATATTTATTGTTTTTCCAAGTGCATCTCCTTTAGGGAATAATTCACTGGAAACCTTACTACCTAATACTACAACTTTAGTTGATTTATCATTATCAATTGGCATAATAAATCTACCACTCTTAATTTCAGTGTTATTTAGTTTTGAATAGTTTTCATCCGTTCCAACTATACTTTTTTTGCTATCTTTTTTATCGTAACTCACAGTTGCTGAATCACTTATTTCTGGAGATATTTCTTTTACATTCGAACTACTTTTTAATACTTTTATATCAAATTCATTTATTTTTTTATCTCCATATACACTTGCAGTTATTAAATCTAGTGGCTTTGATTCAAAACTTTTATACATACTTTGTTTACTACCTATAGATATTGTAACGAATAAAATTACACTGGCTGTACCAATTGATATACCTAATATAGTAAGAAATGAACGTAGTTTATTAGCTTTGATTTCTCCTAATGCCATCTTAATTATTTGGAAAATATTCATATACGCCACCTCCTATTCAAAAATTTCACCATCTCTAATTCTTATCAATCTTTTAGCATTTCTTGCTATATCCATGTCATGAGTTATCATAATTATAGTTTTACCTTCTTGGTTTAGACCTTCTAATATTTCAAGTATTTCTTTACTTGTTTTACTATCTAGTGCTCCTGTTGGCTCATCGGCTAGAAGTATTTGTGGATTTGTAGCTAGAGCTCTTGCTATTGCTACCCTCTGTTGTTGCCCTCCAGATAATTGATTCGGCCTATTATTTAATTTATCTTGTAGTCCAACCTTTTTCAGACATTCTAGTGCTATTTTTCTTCTTTCTTTAGGAGTTTTACCTTGGTATATAAGAGGAAGTTCTATATTTTCTAAAGCTGATAATTTATTTAATAAGTTAAAACTTTGGAATATAAATCCTATTGTCTTGTTTCTTACAGCACTTAACTCATCTTCACTTAGTGATGTTATACTTTTTCCGTCCAATACATATTCACCATTATCAGCTAAATCTAAACAACCAATAATATTCATAAAAGTTGATTTACCAGAACCTGATGGACCTATTATAGATACAAATTCACCTTTTTTAATATCTAGTGAAACCTTTTTTAATATAGTTATTTTTTCATCGCCTATGCTGTATGATTTCACTAAGCCCTTAGCTTGTATTACATAATCACTCATATATTATCACCTCTCTTATCCTATTGATTTTTCCATCATTGAGCCTGAGTCTGCCTCTGAATTTTCAACAGGACCTTTAAATGACTGTATACTTATACTTTCATTTTCTGAAAGTCCTTTTGTAACTTCTATATATTCTGAATCCGTAATTCCTGTTTCAATGTATTTCTTTTCTTTTGTACTTGCAATAGTAACAAAGTATCCTTTTTCATCTTTTTGAACAGCCATTACAGGAATCTTTATTACATCATTTTTTTCGTTTATTATGATTGTACCTGTTACAGACATACCATCTTTAAGACTTTGTATAGTTAAATTATTTTCTAAAATCCATCCAGTAGTTTTGTCACTAGTTTCAACTTTATACCAATTCTCTTTTTTATCTAGAATTGTTACTTCTTCACCTTCTAATAATTTCTCAAGACTCTTACTATTAGATGCATTATTCTTTCTAAGAATTGTATCATTGCTAGCTATTTTTACTTTTACATCTTTTTTATCTATTCCTTCTAACTTAACTCCATATTTTTGTATCCACCCTTGTGTGTTGTCTTCTAGTTTAATTCTCATCCAACTTCCTTTTCTTTCTAATATGTGGAATTTATCTCCTTTTTCTATTTTAGCTACTTTTCCATATTCTTTAGATGGTCCTTTTCTTACACTTATTTCTTCGTATTTACTTTCTCCAACTTCAAGTATCGGGTTAGAAACTGCCACAGTTACATTGTATGTTGGACTCTCTCCTTCTTCTGCTTTGTTAGATATTTCAGTTATCGTTCCTTTTATAGTTTCATCTGGAAATGCCTTTGCATTTACCTCAACCGTTTGATTTACTTCTAACTGAGATATATCATATTGATTTACTGATACAGTTATTTTAATCGCATTTGGATTGTTTCCATCTGCATTAATTAACGAAACTTTTCCTCCAGCTGATACAACTGATTTTATGTTTCCTTTTTCTACTGATAGAGTGTTCATTGTTGCATTCATTTGCTGTTGTTGTTTTGCCTCTGCATTTTTATTAAGTCCTATGTATGCCCCCGATCCTGCTAGAGTTATTGTAATAGCCGCTATAACTATAAGTTTTTTTGGTTTTTTCATAATATTCCTCCTTAAGTATTATAAAGTACTGTAAATATATAATTGCACTTTAATATTTTCCATAATTTATCTTATATTTGCATTTCTCATCACCAATATAACATCTTAATGTTTACTTTGATAAGTGTTAGGCTTTAGAGCTAATCCTCAACTCTGGTATGAGTGTAACATCTTAATGTTAATCTTATGTTTACATAAACTTAGTTCTTGTATATTTAATTTACCTCAAGCTAATCTCTTTGTTTTATTATGGAAATTCTTCCTTTAGTATCATCCATAACTTAATACGCTACAAACTATACACCATATGTTAATTGTATGTTTACTCTTTAGCTATAGCATTGAGTTTCATTTTAATATATTATAAACTTCTTATTATCAAATAAAACGATTCTATATAGGGAGAAAAAGTATGAAAATAACAAAAAGTCACATAGTAGCACTTTTATTAGTAGCAACAACACATTTAACTATAGGATGTGAATCAACAAATAATAACAATAATGAAAATAAGAGTAATAAAATAGCTCAAGTGCCATCTGATACTCAAAGCGTATCTAATCTTACTTTAGAAAAGATGGAGCTCTAATCGTTGGAGATTTCAGAAATGGTAACATAGGAACAGCTGGTACTACTGCTCAATATGAGTGCATAGAAACCACTCTATTAAATGATTTATTTGTAATTGACATAAAATAACTAACCCCTTAGAAAAGACTATAATAATAAATTTATGGTTGTCCTATTGTCAATTCTTATATGATGGTAATCAAAGAACAGCTAGACTTACCTCAAATCTAATACTTATAATTAATGACATTGGAGTACTATCAATCGCTACTAAATGTAAAATTGAAATATGAACTTTTTAGTTCATGAGGCATTCTTTTTGTATGAAATCAACTATATTTTCATCATTTCAACAATGAAAAAGAGACTTATCTCTATTTTGAGACAGCCCCTTCTTCTGCATGTTCTCTATCTCTAGTATTAAATCTACCATGTACTAGTTTAGACAAATATTCTATGAATTTTAAAAAGATGGTGGAGTTACTGCAAATATAACCTCACAATCACAGTCTCCTATATTTTCCCATTTATGATTTGAGTGTGGAAGTATTTTTACACTATCCCCACAATTTAAATCAATTACATGATTCATTAAATAAATCCTTACATTTCCTTTAATTACATAGGCAACTTCTTCTCCTCTATGGCTAAACTGTTCTTTTGAAGATGATCCTCGAGGTGGTATTTTCATAAGCATTAATTCTATTTCTCCTTTTGAGTTTGGAGTTAGTAATTCATATGCAAAGCTATCATCTTCAGAAAACATAATCTTTTTACGACTTTCTTTTCTAACTACTAAGCTTTCTGTAGCTACATCATTTATAAAAAAATTAAATAATGGTATATCTAAGGCACTAGAAATTTGTTTTAATGTATTAATAGACGGATTAGCACTTCCTTTTTCTATTTGACTAAGCAAAGATGAAGTAACACCTGTTAAATTAGCTAATTCTTTAATAGTCATGTTTTTTCTTTTTCTATATTCAGTAATATTTTTTGATATATCTACCTCATTCATCTATAAGCTACCTCATTATTATATATTTTGATTATTATATAAATTATTATATCAATATATACTATATTACGCAATTTAATTAAATTACATTTATTTTTTTGAATAATAATTAAATTTCATTGACTGCGCAAATAGAAAATGTTAGTATTAATTAAAAAGTATTAATTTTAATCATATATATTTTAATACAATTTAATATATAACATAAATTAGATTAACTAAAGTGAAAGTAGAGGTACATGTTATGATGAATATAAACTCAAGCACATGGGCTGAGGTAAATTTAACTAATATAAAATATAATGTAGATAACGTAAAAAAAGCTTTAACTAAAGATACTATGCTATGCTGTGTTGTAAAAGCAGATGCTTATGGACATGGAGCTGTAGAAGTATCTAAGTTCTTAGATAAAGAAGAAAATGTTGATTTCTTTTCAGTAGCTAGATTAGAAGAAGGTTTAGTAATTGCAAAAGCAGGTATAAAAAAACCTATTTTATGTATGGGTTATACAAACACTAATAAAATACAGCATGCGATAGATAGTAACATAAGAATTACTGTATATTCTTTAGAAATGGCTATAAAAATAAATGAATTAGCTAAATTAAGCAATAAAAAAGCTTATGTACACATAAAAATTGACACTGGTATGAGCAGAATAGGTTTCTTAGTTAATGAACAATCTATATCAAACATAAAGAAAATATTTACTTTAGAAAATTTAGTGATAGAGGGTATTTATACTCACTTTGCAAAATCAGATGAAGAAAATAAAGAAACTACTTACAAGCAAATAAAGAAATACAATAGAGTTATAAGTTCATTAGAAGAAGCTAACTTAAATATACCAATAAAGCATGTATCAAATAGTGCTGCAATTTTAGATTTAAGAGAATGTGATTTTAATATGGTTAGATTAGGAATATCTTTATATGGTTCTTATCCATCATCTGAAGTTAGCAAAGATATAAAACTAAAAACAGCTTTAGAATTAAAAACTATAGTTAATAATATAAAGAATATAGAGAAAGGAACTAGTGTTAGTTATGCTGGTATATATACAGCAGATAAAGATGTTAAAATAGCTACATTATCAGTTGGTTATGCGGACGGATTCCCTAGAACACAAAAAAATCCTCAAGTATTTATAAATGGTAGGTTATTAAATATAGTAGGGAGAATATGTATGGATCAAACTATGGTTGAAATACCAAATGATATTGATATTAAGATGGAAGATGAAGCTATCTTAGTAGGTGATATAGACGGAATAAGAATAGGTGATATATCAAGTAAGGTGGGAACAATAGACCATGAAATACTTTGTTGTATAACTAAAAGGGTAAATAGGATATATATAACAAACTAGAGCAAGTAAATAATTAATTATCTGTTAGATTAATTTTTATAATATGGATTCTATAAGAAGTAAATTTTGTATTGATTGAGTCTAGAAATATTTATGTGTTAGCTTAGAGTTAAATTTCTTTCTTAAAAATAAATACTTAAATGAGCTAAAATTTGAGTCCAATTTCTAATTTTTTTAGTCCATTTTTCAGAAATATCTATAGTTGATAAGTATAATGATTTGTCCAAAGAATCATGTGAAGGAAAAATAGACTTCGATTTAATAACTTTTCTTAATAATCTATTGTAACTTTCCATTGAATTTGTAGTATATATCAATGCTCTTATCTCTTGAGTATATTTAAAATATGTTGCTAGTTCATTCCAATCACTTGGTTCTCTATTCTTGACATATGATTTTCATAGTTTCTAATTATCTTTGGTTCAAAATCTCCATTTCGGTTCCTTAGAGTATTTAAAGTTACTTCTCCAAAATCTGATTTAGCATTCTTATTTCTATATCCATTTCTAGAGTTTTTAGTATTTTTATTCTTATTATCATAACCTAAATGGTCGTCAAGCTCCACTTCTAATATTTGATAAATTGTACTTGCAAATAAATCATTTAACATATCTTGAATGTCTGTAGTTGTTTTAACATCATATTCTTCAATAAGTTTTTTAATATTTCGTTTTTGTTAAACATAAAAAGTGTGTACCTTCCTTTATATAGTGATATTTAATATTTTAATTATCACTACTTTTTAAGAAGAATACACACTTTATTTTAAATACCCTCAATTTATAGTTTATACAACATCTATACTTCATAAAATATATCTAATATTTCTTTTTTTGTATGTGCATTTAAAAGTCTTTCACTTATATCTTTACCACCTAAAATATAAGATATTTTAGACATTAACATTATATCTTCATTTCCTTCAGATTGTGGCATAGCAAACATAATTATTACTTTTACAGGCAAGCCATCTATACTTGGCCAATCTACACCTTCTCTAGATTTACCTATTACTACAGATGCTTTCTTTACATACTTTGTTTTTCCATGTGGCATAGCCATTTGATAACCTATACTAGTAGAACCTATTTTCTCTCTACGCTTTAGTGCCTTTATAAACTTGCTTTTTGAAGTTATACTTCCTGTATCGTATAATTTATCTACTAATTCTTGTATTATGCCTTCTTTTGTAGTTGATTTTAAATCTAAAATAACACTTTCTTCGCTTAATATTTCTCTAATTTCCATTTATTTTCTCCAGTACATTATTGTCAAATAATATTTTAATATCCTCTTTTCTTTTACAATCTATTATATAGTTTATATAGTTCTTTTGACTATACAAATTTGATATTTCCATTAACATATTCTTTAAAAAACTCTGATTACTAGTTTCTAAATAAATATCAATCATTCTATTAACATTATTGATATTCATTATCCCCTTATTTAATTTACTTTGATTATGTATATATATATTTAAATCTTTTCCTAATGAAATAGACTTATATTTACTACCTAAATTCATACCTATTAAACTTTCCATCTGCATTACATCAAAATTAAAATATATATTATCTTTTAAATACATTCCTAATAAGTTTGTATCTAAGGTCATGCTTTTCTTAGGTTTAGTAACCAAAGCATTTTTTATATTATTAATATCACTTTCCATTAATAGTACTGATACAACTATATGTAATTTGTCTTTCAAGTCTAAATTTACAGTAGATATTACAAAGTCTACATCATCTAAATTTCGCTTATTCAACTGATGCATAGGAATTATATCAACTATAGTCCATTCAGGAAATTCTCTTTTTAATCTAGCTGCAAGGAGCTGAGATGTTCCATATCCTGTATGGCAAACTACTATTACTCTTTTACTACTCATATTTCTTTCTATTGCTGCTTGAAAATATGTAGCAAGATACGAAACTTCATCTATACTAATATTCTTTAGATTTTCATACTCTGTCATAATATTCATAGTCATCATGCATAATCCCAATACATCTGAAAATCGCTCTTGTATCTCTCCCAATAATGGGTTTTTTATTTGGATATCATATCTTAATCTGTTTAACATAGGTCTTACATGAGATGCTAGACTTTTTTGTAGTAAGTCATCATTTTTGAGATTTATATTTAAAAATTGTGACATATTTTCTATCATTATAGATGATACCTTTTCACTTTCACTTAATATATCTGATTCATCATTGTAACTACTATTACTTTCACTACTAAATCCAGATGATACTAAAAAAATATATATGTACATAATTTCATCTTTCGTTATTTTTACTTTGTATCTATTTTCTATTTTACCTATAAGTGTAGTGACATTTTGATATACTAACTCGTCCAAATTATCTACAGAAACTTCTCTTTCTTCCTGAGACTCTATTTGATTACCTTCTTCGATTCTCTTTAAACATATAAGTATATGGGTAATTAAATTTATATAGTAGGGCTGACTTATAGTGTATCCTAAATTATGTTCTAACTCTGTAATTATAGTTTCTACAAATATGATAGAATCAATATCAAATAAATTCATCAACGCACTAAACGTAGCATAATCTAATCTTGTTAACTCAGATATATCATGCTGTTCATAATTTTCATCTAATAAATCATCCATCATTTTAGCAATCGATTTCCTTATATCTACTTCTTTACCTATAATTTTAGTTCCCTCTAAGGTTTTATTAAGTTTTAAATTATATTCTTTTATCCATTCCTCTATATATTTAAAATCATTTACTATAGAAGTTTTACTTACATAATATTTATCCGATAACTGATTTATTGAAGTTATATTATTTGAATTTAATAATAGATATTTTAAAATTTCCATTCTTCTTTGCTCTACTGATAAAGACTTATTTCCCTTTGGTTGTATATTTAAACTATTAATTAGGTCTATATCTTTCTTTGCTGAAGCTTCTATTAATATTCCGCACCCCCTTTTTATATCAATTTTTATATCGAAAGTTTCTAAATACATCTCAATCATCTTCAAATCTTTTTGTAATGTTTTATCTGATACATTTAATTTATCTTTAAAGTATTTTATAGGTCTATATTCATTTTCATTTAATATCAATTTAAGAAATTCAATTTGCCTTGATGCAAGCATACTTATGCCCCCTACCTATTTTTTGATATTTCTATCAATTACTATTTTAGCATATTTCATAGCTATGTAAAAATACTAAGATACTTCTGTATCATAAAAGAATTTATGATACACTTTACAAAATTGATATAATATAGAATATAATTTCAAAATAAAAAATAAGGATATTTAGAGGTTGCTAACTACTTCTCAATATCCTTATTTTAACTCTTATTTATAATTTAAACACCAAGTACTTCAACTTCACCACTTCCACTCTTTATAGTAGGCTTTGTTATTCCTATAATTAATGCTGTTATTACTGTACCAACTAATATACAAGCTATATATGCAACTGGTGCACTACATGCAAATGGTATTACAAATATTCCTCCATGTGGTGCCATCAAGGTTATATCTAGACTCATACATATTGCCCCGCCTATACAAGAACCAATTATGTTTGCTGGAATCATTCTTAATGGATCTGCAGCTGCAAATGGTATTGCTCCTTCTGTTATGAAAGATGCCCCCATTATAGCAGTTGGTAGGGATGACTTTCTTTCTTCTTTAGTAAACTTATTTTTAAATATTAACATGGCTAACGATATCGCTAATGGTGGTACCATTCCACCTACCATTAATGCTGCTGATGGTTCAAATATATTACTAGAGAACATAGCCAATCCAAATGCTGAAGCTGTTTTATTAATAGGTCCTCCCATATCTGATGCCATCATTCCCGCTAATATTGCACCTAATAATACTTTATTAGTTCCAGACATACTTTGTAACCATGACTGTAAAGCTTCATTTAACCATGATGCTGGTGTATTAACTACGAAGAACATTATAGCCCCACTTGTGAATGCAATCAACAGTGGACATATCAGTACGGCATTTACCCCCTTTAATACATCTGGTAAGTTTTCTGTTATCTTCATTACTCCTAAAGCTATATATCCAGTTGCAAATCCTGCTACCATACCTCCTAAGAATCCTGAACCTCCAATAACTGCCATGAAACCAGCTATCATAGCAGGAGCAAAACCTTGTCTTCCTGCAATTGATTTAGCTATAAAACCAGCAAGTATTGGTATGAATAACTTAAATGCTGAATCGCCTCCAAGTTGTCCAAAGAATCCAGCTATAGGGTTGTATGTTTCATGAGTTGGGTCTGATGCAAATATACCAAACATAAATGCTATAGCTATACCAATCCCACCTATTACTACAAATGGAATCATTTCAGATACACCATTCATTAAGTGCTTATAAATACCTTTTTTCTCTGGCCCTTGAAGTATTTCTTTTGAATCTTCTAAAGTTTTTCCACCTGGCTTAATTTCTTTAGCCATTCCATTTTCAGCATTTATAATTAAATTTTTGGCTAATGAAATATTCTTAGCATCTGCTACTTTCTTTTGTAATACTTTCTTTCCTATAAATCTATTTGTTTGAACTTCTCTATCACAAGCTATTATTACGTATTCAGCTCTTTTTATATCTTCTTTAGTTAACTTACTTTCTACACCTATGGCTCCATGTGTTTCTATTTTAACTTCATACCCAAGTTCTTGCCCTGCTTCTTCTAACGCTTTTTTTGCCATAAAAGTATGAGCTATCCCTGTTGGACATCCTGTTATTCCAACTATAAGACCTTTATTTTGATTATTACTTGAATCTCCTGATTCTACAGCTTTATAATTAAATATATCTAATATTTCATATGGAGTTTCTGCACTTAGTAAGTTCTTAATAAGATTTTCATCCATTAAATATGTAGCTAATTTAGATATAATCTTAAGGTGTTCGTCTAAACCTGACTCTGGAACTGCTATCATAAAAAATGACCTAAGTTTTTGGCCATCATTATCCGTGATGTCCTTATCTGTTCTTAAATACATCATCACAGGTCGCTTTACTGTACTTGACTTAGCATGAGGAATAGCTATTAAATTTCCCATGTTAGTTGGTGATTCTTTTTCACGTTTATTAATATCAATTATAAACTTTTCTTTATCATTTATATAATTTCCATGATACAAATGATTTGCCATATAATCAATTACATCTTTTTTAGTTTGTAATTGTTTATCTAATACAATACAATCACTACGTAATATTTTGTCTACCATAAATTCTCCCCTCCTTTTAATTTGTTATCCAATCACTGATTCTTCTTTTGGTGAAAAGCATTTTAATTTATCTATGTCATTGAATAAATTCATTTTAAACTCTATAACTTCTCTTGCAGCTTCTATACATTGTGGATATATAGCATCTGGTTCATATAAACTTGGATTTTGTTCTAATACTTCTCTGCACTTCTTATAATACGCTGATTTAACATCACTTGAAATATTTACTTTACAAACTCCTAGTTTAACTGCTTGTGCTATTTCTTCATCTGGATTTGACGATCCTCCATGAAGGACTAAAGGTATGTCTACTACTTCTTTTATTTCTTTTAATAAATCTAATTTAAGCTCTGGTTTAAACCCTTTTGGATATATACCATGTGCTGTACCAATTGCAATAGCTAGTGTGTCTACACCTGTTTTTTCAACAAAATCCCTAGCTAACTTTGAATCTGTATATATTATTTCATCACAGCCACCTTCTCCTGATGTCCCTGTTGTTCCTATTGTTCCAAGCTCTCCTTCTACAGATACATTTAATCCTTTTGCAATTTCTACTACTGCCCTAGATATAGCTACATTTTCTTCATATGGTAAGTGTGATCCATCAATCATTACTGATGTAAATCCACATCTTATCGCTCTTAATATTTGCTCTTTATTTGCTCCATGATCTAAGTGTATTACCATAGGTACCTTACTCTTATTTGCTTCTTCTATACAACTAGCTACAAAGCTATCTTCTAAGAAACTTAACTCATTTGGGTGTATTGCAAGTATTACTGGTGCATTTTTTTCATTAGCACTCTGTACTACCGCCTTAAGTATTTGCCCACTCCCTATATTAAATGCTGGTACAGCAAATTGATTTTCTTGTGCGACTTTTAACATTTCCTTCATATTTATTAACATATTGTCCCTCCAGATATTTTAAATTTTAGTTTTGATTTGTTTGTTATTTATTTTGTTGTTATATTTAAATAGTATCAGGATAATAAATGTTAGAAAATAACAATCGTTTTCCTTTTTAAAAAGGAATTTTTATTATACACTCTAAGTTCCTTTTCACTAAATAATTTTTAGAAGTCTGTATAAGTGGACTCCAATAATTGCGATTACTTTGTAAGTATTAATTTAAATTCTATCCTCTAGCTATATCATCTAATTTATCAAAAGATATAAACATATCAAATATACTACTTTCATTTACTAGAAAATTAACGGTTAATAATGGTATATTTGATATACCTGTAGTTATAAATTTAAAGATACTCATCCCACAGTTAGTACTATATTGGTATCAAAAAAATTAAAAAGATATTAGCTATTTAGCCAATATCTTGTTGTAGATTTCAATGGTAGAGATGATTTATAGGAATCATACTCACGATTATCTAATTTTTTACTTCCATAAACTTGACATAAAACACCAAAAATGGCACCCATCGAGTTCATATCTAAGGAATAAAGTGACTTGGTTTTCTAAACACCAATTTATAAATTATCCTTTGTTATTTTATGTAAACCTTTTTCTATCTAATTTAAAAATTATTCCTAATGCTATATAGCATATACCAATTACTAATACACCATAAGCCATAGATACTCCTATCTTAAATTCTTGCATATTAGTTACAATAGAAATTGAAATAGGTCTATTGTAAACACCATAAAGTAAGGCTGACATTGTATATTCTCCAATTGTGCGAATGAATACTAATATAGCTCCTGAAATTATTCCTGGCATCATATTAGGGATTATTACATTATAAAAAGTTTTTATCCTTCCAGCACCTAAACTCCTTGATGATTCTTCTAGTCCTAAATTTATTGACTTCATAGCAACCTCATTGGATGAAAATAATAATGGTAAGGCATAAATTGTATATGCTATAGGTAAAATATAAAAACCACCTATTAAGGATTCATTAAAAGCAAATATACTTTTTTGATTAAATGTATTAATTAGGTTAACTGCAATGGCACTTGCAGGCATACTCCAAGGTAACATTATAATAAATTTTGCTAGTCGATTATATGTAGTATCCTTTTTAATTACTAAATACGATACTGGTACAGTGATTATCAATCCTACTACCACTGCCATTAAAGACATTTTCAAACTGTTTAATATAGGCTGTAATACACGTGATTTTTGGAAAATCATCTGATAGTTTTCCAGTGTAAAGTCTCTAGGAAATATAGTTGTCATAATTGAATGTGTACTTACAAAGGATAAATATACAATAGTAATTATAGGAAGCATAATCATAATAATTTGTATTTCAATAATAATCTTGCATACAAATGTAAATATGTCTTTTTTTCTATTATCAACTTTATAACTTTGAGATTTTAAGGATGATACTACTCCATATTTTTTGCCATAATACTGTAATAAAATCATAAATGAAATCCCCATTAGTAATAAAATAATTACTTGAACTGAGGCTATATCCATATGGTTATTAGCCTTAGACCTAACAATCTGAGTACTTAAAACTTTAAAACCACCACCTATAAGATTTGGAGCTGAGAAAGAACTAATTCCTGATGCAAAAGTTATAATAGTAGAGGTTATAACAGCAGGTGTAATAACAGGCCATATTACATCAAAAAATACTCTTAGCCTTGATGCTCCCATTCCTTTTGCAGCTTCAACTGTTGAGTAATCCACATATTTTAAGGCAACATATACATTTAAATAAAAATACACATACTGAGTATAGGCAACCACAAATAAAATTCCTTTTAATCCACTAAAATCATAAGGTTTGTTGATAAAGGAGAGTAAAATTTCTATAGATTTTGTAACTATCCCACTTTCTCCATAAAGCTGAATACATGCAATTACCATAATTACTCCAGGAATCATCATTGGACTTAGTAAAAGAATATGTATGATTTTTTTGTGTTTATCACAAGCAAATGTCATATATAAAGCAAGTGATATTCCCATAATTCCACATACGAGTACAGAACCCAATCCCAAAATTATAGTATTGCTTACTACCCTTAAATTATTAGTATTTGAAAAATATTCTTTGAAAACTTCAAAAGAATATCCACCTTTACCTTGGAATGCTTGTGCAAAAGTGTTACCTATTGGTACGATAATATATCCACTGAACCTCCCATGACTAAAGTCACAGGGTTCCTGCTTCATAGAATTTTGCATACTAAAATATGTCTTACCAATTCT
>NZ_JAGWDG010000024.1:0-33158 GCF_020658095.1 Clostridioides sp. ZZV14-6009 | reverse complement strand
AGAACAGCTATTGAATTCTCTACTGAAATAATGACATCTTTAGATACATTAAAAGCCTTAGTAGAGGTTAAGAAAAAGCATATAAACAAAGATAAATTAAAAGTTTATAATATAGCGGAATAAAAAAATAAACTAATATTTAGATTAATTAAAGGCGTTAGTCCGTAGAAGCTTTCGCCTTTAATTAATACTCTATAATTATTTTTTTATGTGAACTAAAATAAATATTAATCTTGATACTATCAGTTTTTTCTTTAATCATTAGATAGAGGATAAGAGTGGTAGTCATGAATTTCTTCATGTATAAGATTTTCATATTTATCATAATAGTATTTAATTGTAACAACTATTTTATCTCCCTTAGATACATTTCTATAGAGTTTTTTACTTTTAATAGAGTAGACCTCATCTTTATATATGGCATTAACTATAAAAATTTCTGACTCATAATCAAATGTGCCCATTACTGGATTATAGTGTTTTGAATCTTCTTTATAGCAGAAGCTTTCAACAGTCATTATATAAGTTCCAAATGAAATCCATTTGGTATATTTAAATAAATTTACTTTCTCATTAATATATGAAACTCCTGGCGTATCAAGAATTTTTTCTAATAATATTTTTTTCTCCATATACAAAAACTCCTTTCATATTATTTATTAATATTGTAGTACTTACTCATATAAATAAAACAAAAATATATTTATTAATGTGACTACATAACATAATCATTTTCTATTTCTTTCTTTAATCTATTAATTATAATGCTTAAAATTATTAATATAGCTACTACGATTATCAAAGCTACAATCAACCAAGGTGGAACTATGTGTCCAAAACCTCTATTGGCTGTAAATGCAGCAGTTGCAACAAGCCATCCAAATAAATTTAAAAATAAGAGCCTTGAATTTGATAATCTTCGCAATAAAACTTTTTTAGGTTCTATTTTTTGTTTAAATATTGAACGTAATTCTACTGACATCTCACCGCCACCATCGAATCTCTCGATTGCCTTATTTTGTGCTTCATCTATGTTATATCCATTTTCAATAAATTCATTTGCAGATGTTGTTAGATGTTCTCTTAGCTCTTCTTTTAAATCTTGAATCTCTTTGTTATTTTCGTTCTTATATAGTGTTTCTAAATACTCTTCTATTATTTTCATAAATCTAATCCCCCTTCTTTAGAAATTTGTTCATAATACCCTGTATAAAGTCCCACTCCTGAATTTTTATTTCTAAGTTATCCTTTCCGTCATCTGTTATATTGTAATACTTTCTCCTGCTTCCTACGCCTTGGTCATTTCCCCAATAAGATTTTATCAAACCCTTAGATTCTAATCTTTTAAGAGACACATAGAGTGTACTTTCTTTTAACTCAAATGTAGTTTCATCTCTAACCACTTTTGCTATTTCATATCCATATGAATCTCCTTTGTTTAGTATTGATAATATTAAAGTATCAATATGACCTTTAAGCACTTCTTTATTTAAGTCCATAAATTCACCTACTTTATGTTATCATATACCTCGTAATATAAGGTATATAGATATATAATAAAACATTTCATATTATTTTCCAAGTGTAAACTATAAAATTTTAATTATTATTTAAAAAGGGCATTCCATTTATGATTTAAAAATCATTTGGAAACGCCCTTTTTTATAATAATTGATTATACTAGACATCTTAAATCAATTTCCCTCTTTTTAACCTGTATCTGAATTTCGGTTAGAAGTTCCTCTTCATTGTTTGTAGATAGAGGGTCTATTATAGGTATCTCATATATATAATTTTCAATAGGTATCCTTTTATAATCAACATAGTCAACTAACTTTTTAAAAGCAGTATAATTTTCTCTGTAAGAACCTTTATATGTCATACAAATAAAATCACCAGCTGAAATTTCAGATATATATTTTTGAGATTTAGCATCAAATAAATCTCTTTCAACATTTACAAAGCTATTTTCATAGATGACTTTATCTTCGTTTAAGAATTTATCTATAGATACAAGACCACTTACTCCACCATAAAACACAGAGATATTATCTTCTAGTATATTTGCTATTTGTCTTCTGGAAAGTTCCATAGTTTCTTCACTACTTAAACCTTCTTCATATTCTATGGATAAAATACTTCTTCTTGGAATATGTTTTCTTACTATTTTACCTACTTCATCTACTTTCATACCTTTTTCCATTGTTTCTTTTTTTGTACTTAATACTTTTTTTATAAGTTCTAATTCTTTAATTTTTTCATCTACTATATTAATCTTATTAGTTAATAATTTTAGAATTTCTTCATTGTTTTCATCTAACTTTTCTTTGATTTCTTTTAATGGCATACCTAGATACTTTAAGTATTTTATAATATCCAATTGTGAAAATTGGTCAATTGAGTAATATCTGTAATTGCTTTCTTGATCAACATGAACAGGTTTAAATAAATCTATTTGGTCATAGTATCTTAGTGTTTGTATGCTTATTTTGTGAAGCTTTGACATTTCACCTATTGAAAACTTTTTACTCATATAATCACCTCATTTGAGATTTAGAATATATTCCATGGATATTCATCAGGTGGAGTACATATAAATTCCATTTTTTCCTTTGTTGTTGGATGGCAAATTTCTATTTTATTAGACCAAAGAGAAATCTGTTGTCCAATTTTATTTACTTCTTGGCCATATCTTTGGTCTCCATATAAAGGGTGTTTTCTAGTTGCAAATTGAACTCTTATCTGATGAGAACGGCCAGTTTTTAAGTTTACTTGAACTAAGCTTAGATTTTCTTTAAAACCCAATACTTTATAACTAAGTTCAGCTTCTTTAGCATCTTTATGTTTTTTTTTCACGACACTTACCATATTTGTCTTTTTATTTTTATATAAAAAATCTTTTAATATGTCTGAATCGGATTTCATTTTACCATGAACAACTGCCATATAGGTTTTTTTGAATGTCTTATTTCTTACTTGTTCAGACAATCTTGAGGCAGCTTTTGATGTTTTGGCAAAAACCATGACTCCACCTACTGGTCTATCCAATCTATGTACCAAACCAATATATACGTTTCCAGGTTTATTGTACTTTGTTTTGATATAGTCTTTTAAAAGATTTACCATGTCCTTATCATTGGTATCATCTCCTTGAGATAATACATTTACAGGTTTCTCTACAACTAATAAATGGTTATCTTCATATATGACTTTTATCATTATTTGTTCTCCCATCTTCCAAATATACCACAAGGAAGTATTTTACCATCCCTAGAAGCTGGTATTCCTAGTTCACCGCCATAAATTTCTCCATTATTTGCCTTTTTTCCTATTGTTGTAGATAGTACATTTTCAAGAACTATTGGAGAGAAGCCTGTTGTGTAAGAATTAATTAGAAAGAATAAAGGATTATCAGATAAAACACCCATACATAAATCCACAAAGCTATATAATTTTTCTTCTATCTGCCATACTTCTCCCTTAGGTCCTCTTCCATAAGAAGGTGGGTCCATTATTATTGCATCATATTTCTTACCTCTTCTTATTTCTCTTTCAACAAACTTTACAACATCATCTACTATAAATCTTACTGTTTGATTTTTAAGTCCTGATAACTCTATATTTTCTTTTGCCCAGTTGACCATACCTTTTGCAGCATCAACATGACATACTTCTGCACCAGCGGATGCACATGCTACTGTAGCTCCTCCTGTATATGCAAAAAGATTTAATACTTTTATAGGTCTGTCAGCTTTTTTGATTTTGTCCATCATCCAGTCCCAATTGGCTGCTTGTTCTGGGAATAATCCAGTATGTTTAAATCCAGTTGGTTTAATGTGGAATTTTAAGTTTTTGTAATTTATAGTCCATTGTTCTGGATATCTTTTTTTGTGTTCCCATTGACCTCCACCTTTATTACTTCTATGATAATGTCCATGAGGGTTTTTCCATAGAGCCCATTCAGACTCCATTGGCCATACAACCTGTGGATCTGGTCTTCTAAGTACATACTTACCCCAACGCTCTAATTTTTCTCCATTTCCCATATCTATAAGTTCATAATCTTTCCATTTATCTGCTAATAATAACATATCTTTCCTCCTATAAAATAACTCTCAATCCTATGTATTATACCACAAAATCAGTCATTTTTTGCTGTTTTAGATACTTTCTATTCTTTACATTTATTGTTAACATTATTACTCTTTTAAACATATTATATAGTATCTGATTTTTTTAATAAGAGGAGGAGAGTTTTAATGGAAAATTATCAAGCTACAAATACTTGTACATATAACATATTATATGTGCAGTTTAATGAAGACTTTGGCAGAAGTAAGTACTTTTCATATGATGTAAAATATCCTATTCTTTACAATATTAGAAATCAATCTACCTATGTAAATCCGCCTATTTTAAACAACATAAATTCTGCTGTAAAAATGACTGTAAATAATTTTAAGGTTGGATTACAAGAAGAAGAACAAGAATATAATAATGCAGCTTCTCAAAATTCACTTCCAAAACAAAGTTACTGGGTTTCTACTAATTATGCAGTTACTTTTAGTAAAAACTATGTACTAAGTATGATATTAAATCTTATGGGATTTGCTGGTAGTTCTGGGCCTAAATACAATACATTAAATAATTACAATATAGATTTAACAAATGGAAAAGAACTTTTACTAAGTGATATTTTTAGAGATGGGGTCGACTATATAAACATAATAACTGATTATATAAAATCTGAAATTAATGAAAATAGAGAAATGTATTATTCTAATGTAGAATTAGTTATACCTGTAGATCAGGCATTTTATATTACAGATGATGGGCTTGTTATCTATTTTGGTGTAGATGAAATAGCACCTGAAAGTTTTGGAATTCCTAAATTTAAGATAAGATTTTCTGATTTTGGAAATTTTATAAACCAACGTTTTTATTGCATTTCTCCAGACATATACATTCAATCAAGAGGAAGAGCTAAGCATTTTATGGTATAAAAATATAGATAATTCTGAGCCCTATTTTAGTGTATCTAGATTTATGCTGGAGTAGGGTTAAGATTTATCTATCTTAAAAACATAATTTAAACAGTACTATTTGTATATGTTAGTTATATAGACTTAGACCTACTGATAAACATTTATATAGTACAATTTGTATTAAAAGTTTTAACTTTTGACTCAACAAGAAGATTATATTATTATATATATTTAAGTTGCTATTTTTTTTTATACATTTGTTGATAAGCAGAGTTTTTATTGATTACTTCTACCTTTAAATTGGGATTACTTACTACCTCATACAAAAAAAGTTTTCCTAATTTTAACCTGATGTTCATCTCCAACCTGTTCCATTCATAGCCTTTGAACAATTCTTTTAATAAAAAAACCTCTCCACAATGGATGTTTTTTAACTCATCTATTGCATCATTTAACAGACTATTCATATTATTTCCTCCAATTTGTATAATTTCATTAACTTCATTATATTGTTAATTTTTGACATAGTCAAACAAATTATAAAGGAATTATAATGGTGTCAAAAGTTAACAGTATTGACACCAAAAAATCGTTTTAGTAAAATGTATAAAGACATGTAGATACAGATATCTACAAATTTCTGCATTAAATATTTACGTTAGGAAGTGATTATTATTATATATGGATATTGCCGTGTCAGTACAAAGAATCAGACAGATAACAACAGTTTGTATCAACAACAGCAAGAGATATTAAGCAAGTATAACAATGCCAAAATAATAAAAGAAACTTATACAGGTACTACTACAAATAGACCTAAATTTGAAAAAATTATATCTTCTTTAAAAAAGGGAGATTTACTTGTTGCAACTAAACTTGATAGACTGGCTAGAAGTACATCAGAAGGAATACAACTGATAGAGGGTTTGTTTGCTAAAGAAGTTAGTGTCCATATTTTAAATATAGGTCTCCTAGAAAATACTTCAATGGGGAAGTTCTTTTTAACTACATTACTTGCAGTTGCAGAACTTGAAAGAAATATGATAATAGAACGAACTCAGTTGGGAAAAGAATTTGCTAGAAGGAAAAAAGATTTTAAGGATGGTAGACCAAAGAAATATAGTAATCAGCAGATACAATACGCATTGGGATTATTAAATTCTAAACCTTATAGAGAGGTTGTGAAGATGACTGGTATCTCTAAAAGCACACTTATTCGTGCGAAGAAATCAATTTAATGAGATTTTACTTATGAAAAATTAGAGGTATAAATAAATTGGATGATTTGAATATATTTATGCCTCTAATTAATTTTATTTACAGATATATGGATATAATAAATAGTAAAACTTTTTTTGATTTTTATATAAAGTTTTATAGAGTATATAATTTTCTTGATGTAGTATATTTTATTACATATGTTAAATCATAGTAATGTGTATAATTACTATAGACTTTTGATGAGAAAATGACAATGAAAGAATTTACACAGAGAACAAAAAATTGATGTTTTATGTATTGAATCAAATTTAATATAAAAAGAGATATGCATTAAAATAAGCTTATTTTAATACATATCTCTTTTTATGTTAAATTTTTTAAACATTGTAAAAAAAATATCAAAAATATATTGACTCTATAGTTACTATAGAGTTTATAATTAAAACTGTAAAAAAGCAAAATAAGTGTCAGATTTTTAGAAATTATAACAAATATAAAAGTATACTTAAAAAGTTTGTACTAATTAAAGCTGAATTGGTGAAATTTGGCAGGGAAAACGTTGTATAAATAGGTCAAAACAGGAGGAATTAAAATGAGTAATAATATTAATCAAGATTTGGAGACAAAAATAATACATTGGGGACATAGTGCAGATCCAACAACAGGTGCATTAGCTACTCCAATATGTCAAACAGCAACATTTGCTGCAAAGACAGTAGAGCATTTTGAAGAGTTATGTATGACATGGGGGTATGTATATACAAGAGAGTGTAATCCTACACTTACAGAGTTAGAAGCTAAATTAGCTATGCTTGAAAATGCAGAAAGTGCTATATCTAGTACATCAGGTATGGGAGCAATAACATCTACTATATTAGCATTAGTAAAAAGTGGAGACCATATAGTTAGTTCTGATGGAATATTCTCACATACTAAATTATTTATGTCTGAGTTGTTGGCTAAATTTGGCGTTGAAGTTACGTTTGTGGATGCAGTAAATCCACAAAATGTAAAAGATGCAATGAAATCAAATACTAAGATAGTTTATATAGAAAGTCCATTAAATCCATCATTAGATTTAGTAGATATAAAAACAATAGCAGAAATAGCTCATGAAAATAAGAGTTTAGCTATTGTTGACAGCACTTTTGGTACTCCAATTATACAAAGACCAATAGACTTAGGTGCAGACTTAGTAATACATAGTCTTACTAAATTTATAAATGGACATGGAGATACTTTAGGGGGAGCTGTAGCAGGTTCAAAGGAATTAATAGATTTAGTGAGATGGCCAAGTTTATGTTGTTTTACAGGAGCATCTTTACCACCAATGAGTGCGTGGATGATTTTAAGAGGTATGAAAACGTTAGATATGAGAATGAAAAAACACTGTGAAAATGGATTGGCAGTAGCAGAGTTTTTAGAGCAAGAAGAAAATGTAGAATTGGTAAAATATCCAGCACTAAAAACTCATCCTCAGTATGAACTTTGCAAAACTCAAATGAATGGTTTAGGTGGAGGAGTAGTTTCATTTAAACTTAAAGATGGAATAAATGGATTAACAAGAGACCAAGCTAGTAGAAAATTAATGAATTCTTTAGAACTTGCAACAATAGCAACAAGTTTAGGAGAAGAACATACATTAGTTCAAATGAATGGAGAAAATCTAATAAGAATAGCAGTAGGATTAGAGTCTGCAAATGATATAATAAATGACTTTAAACAAGCTATAGAAAAATTAAAATAAAGTTATAGAAATAAAACTAGAAAATTAAAATCTTAAGGAGAGAAAATCATGGAAAACAAAAATAATGTTAAGAGATTTTTGGTAATATTCATATTGGCATTTGGAACAACAGCCATGTATAGTTTACGATATATGAAGTCATCATTTTATGATCCAATGCAACAAGCATTAGCATTGAGTCATACGCAAATAGGGAACTTATTGAGTTTATATGGATTAGTAGGAATGGTATCTTATTTTATAGGTGGATGGTTTGCTGATAGGTTTTCAGTTAGAAAACTGATAACTTTTTCTTTAATTGCTTCAGGAGCATTAGGGTTTTACTTCTCAACATTTCCATCATACAACATGATTCTTTTAATATTTGTATTATGGGGATTTACAACAATATTAACATTCTTCTCAGCTTCTGTTAAGGTTGTTAGAATGCAGGGTAGTGAATCAGAACAAGGAAGAATATTTGGATTTTATGAAGGGTTATCAGGGGTATCAGGTACGTTAATTTCTTTTATAGGTCTTTACTTCTTTGGAAAATTTGCTGAAATAACTATTGGATTTAAATATGTAGTATGGTTATATTCTGCAGCATCTATAATATGTGGTATACTTTTATTCTTCTTAGTAGAAGAAAAGAAAGATACTGGAGCATCAGATGAAGGATTAAGTATTAAATCATTACTAAAAGTAGTTACAATGCCAAAAGCTTGGCTGATTGGTCTTATAATATTTTCAACTTATTTAGTATTTTCAAGTTTAACTTATTTAAGCCCATACTTATCAGAAGTTTATGTAATGCCAATGACTTTAGTTTCAGCTTTATCAATAATTAGAACTTATGTTATAAAAATGGGAGCATCCCCTATTGCAGGTGTTATAACAGATAAAGTTGGTTCATCTATAAGAGTAATGTTTGTAGGGTTTATATTAATGACAATAAGTACAGCAGCTTACTTAGTAATCCCTAAGAGTGCAGGACTTATATGGATAGCTGTAATAAATATGATAATACTAAGTGTAATCTTATTTGGATTTAGAGGTATATACTTTGCATCTGTTTCAGAGTCTAATATATCTTTAGAAACTACAGGAGCAGTAGTTGGATTCGCTTCATTTATAGGATTTTCTCCAGATGCATTTTACTATACAGTTGCAGGTAACTGGTTAGATAAATATGGACAAACAGGATATACGTATATATTTATTTTATCTGTAGTGTGTGCAGTTATAGGTATATTTGCCACTTATGCTTTAAATAAAATAAATAAAAAAGAAAATAAAAACTTGAATAATAAAATTGCTTAAATACTTATAATTATTTATATAACTCTACCTATTTTTAAAAATGGGTAGAGTTGTTCATGTTTAAAATAAGAAATAGTTTCAGTTTAGAGATTTCATAATTATAAAATAACTTTATAACATGTGGTATAAAGTAAGTTTAATTAAAAAATGACAGTAACCATTTAAATATTAAAATAGAAAATTAAGACAATAATAAGAATATGGAGAGTAGATATGTTAGCATTATGGGAAAATGGAATTATAATTATATTTGCATTTCTATTGTTAGGGATAGGCTATTATTTTTCTAGAAATGTAAAAGATATGGAAAGTTATTACCTAGGAAATCGAAGTTTACCATGGTCTTTGATAGTAGGTACTTTGGTTGCCTCTTGGTATGGTGGAGTTGGTACAGTTGGTAGTGTAGAGTATGCAGCTATATATGGGATATCTGCATGGGCAGTATGGTCAATAGCTGCACACATTGGAAGAATGCCTTTAGCATTGTGGGTTGGACCAAGAATTCATATAAGAACTAATATAACAGTTCCTGATTTATTAGAAAGTTTTTATGGAAAGCAAGTTGCTATAATTGGAGCAGTTTTAATGTTTATATATTGTGCACAACTTGGAGAAATAACAGCTATGGGAACTATAGGTAATGTAGCTTGGGGAATTGATAAACAACTAATAGGGTTTATAATGGTAGTGGTAGTAGTTATATTGACAGTTCTTGGTGGTCTTATGGGAGTTGCCATTACAGATATGGTATTGTTTTTCTGCATGGTATTTGGTCTAACTATGGTCATGCCAGGTCAATTTGACCAAATAGGTGGTTTTCAAGGTCTTACAGAAGCACTTAAAGATGCACCTCAGCTAATGCATCCTACAAAAGGTATGTCAGCAATGAAAGCATTGATGTTAATAGTATATTCATTTGGAGCTTATTCAGACCCAACTTTCTATCAAAGGTTTTCGGCAGCAGATTCTCCAAAAGTTGGTAGGAGAGCCTTGTTGACTTGTTTTTCTCTGTGGATATGTTTTGACATGGTGTTAACTATGACAGGTCTTATAGTTAGAGCCACTTATCCAGAAATGGCTCCAGCAGCTGGATATATAACTTTAGTTTTAAATACATTGCCAGAAGGTATAAGAGTAATATTTATAATAGGAATTTTAGGTTCAATAATATCAACACTAGATAGTTATTATCTAGCAGCAGGAGCCACTTTAGCAAATGATATATATGGAAGAATTACTAAAAAAGAATTATCTCAAAAGCAATTAGTTAAACTTACTAGAGTAGGTGTATGTTTAGCGGCAGTTATGGGACTTAGTGTGGCGTTTAGATTTGAAAATGTATATGATGCATGTATATTTGTAGGAAGTATTTGGATGGGTTCAGCATTTGTACCTATAGTAGGAGGACTTCTTGGTAATGGAAGAAGAACATCTATGGGCGGTATTTTGGGAATGATTGTAGGTGGAGTAACTTTTGGTTATTTTAAAATGTTTCCAGTTCAAAGTTTTGAATTAGAGCCTCTTGTTATAGCCATCCCTCTTTCATTTATTGCATGGACAATAGGAAATAGAATAGGCGAAAATTTAAATACACAAAATAATCTATAAAAAGGAGTAGTTATTATGTCTAAATTGGTCTCTAAAGTAAAAAAAGATTTGGAAATAAAATGGATTGGTATAGATGGTTTTTTAGTCCTATTATACTTCTTAATAACAGGATTTATATTTTATGGTATAGTAACTAAAAATGATATTATAGTTGGAAAGATAATCCCATATGGAGTTATGATAGCAGTAGTTATAATATTTTTTGATTATCTATATAGAGTATTCAAAATGACAAGAAAAAAAGAGGAAAGGGAATGATTTTATGGATATAAGAGCATTGCCTATAAAAATTACAAAAGATGAAGCTATAGATATAGCAAAAAGTGGAAAGAATTCCTTATTAAGTATGTTGATATTAAAAAATAAAGAAGTTCATGAAGTTAGACTTCATTATATAGAGTTTAAAGTCGTTACACTTAAAATTTATCAAAATAAATCTCCTTTCATGAAAAAAAAACAAGCTAGCAATATAAATGAATTAAATATTTTAGTAAATGGCTCTACAGGTGCTGGTAGTATAGTACAAGAATTACCAGTATCTGAAATTGTAAAAAATGTAGATAATGACATCATACAATATAGTGATAAGGATGAGAGAAGGGTAAAAGCAAAGGCAAATAAAATGGCTATAAGATTAAGTCACAGGTTTATGGGGGGGATACCAGAGATTGAGATAGTTAAAATTGAAAGTATCTTTAGACCATACTGGGTAGTATTCTTTGGAAAAGTGGAATTAAATACAAGAGTAAGTTACTTGCCAATTGAAGCAGATGGCTTTGTTATAGGAATGTAAGATATTTTATATAAATATATTTTACACTTATTGTATAATACATATTGAGAGAAGAGATAATATTTAGTTATATACAAAGTAGCTTCTATATTAGATAACCTAATTTATAATAAGTGATTTTAATGTATATAGATTATAATAATGGAGGAAATTTTCTTATGACAAACTATAAATATACAGGATTTTATATAGAAAAACCAGTAGGAAATAATGTATTTTCATATGAAGAAAGAGAAAATAAGAGTATATATGTTCCAAAACTAATAAGTGGAACACTGGATGATGTGAAATTGGGAAATAAAGTAGTATTTAATGAAATTGATGAAAATAAAGAGATAAAAGCAAAAGGATTGGAAAATATGGTCGAATATGTCCTGGGAAATAAAAGAATATATGTTTTTGATAATCATAACCATGCATTTTATTTTTGGATAAAATCTATGATGGCAAATGAATTCACAAGAGGATGTAAACTAGTACATGTAGACCAGCATAAGGATACTAGAGAGCCTAAAAACTACAATGTAGATATAAATAATCTGGAGGATGTATTTAGGTATACAAATGAGGTTTTAAATGTAGGAAGTTTTATAAAACCAGCATTAAAACATAGTATATTTTCAGAATTAATAATAATAGATAGCTCATATGGCTTTGATTTAGATATAGAGCCAGAGTTTGTTCTTGATATAGATTTAGATATATTTTCAGAGGATATGGACTATATACCATTTGATTTTAAACTAGAAAAGATAAAAAATCTAATTAAAAAGGCTAAAGTTGTAACAATTGCTACTAGTCCTTACTTTATAAACCAAGAGTATGCTATAAAAGTATTAAAAGAATTGTTTAATTATGATATAATGTAAGAGTTAACTTTAAATAGAATATGGTATAATCAAAAAGAAGAAACTTCCAATCTAACTAAAAGATTTTATACTATAAAAAAACTAAAAAAATATAGATATACTTAGGAGGAAAAAAGTATGAGTTTATATACTGAATGGAGAAATTTAAGTGATAACCACGAGAATCAAGAAACAGAGGTAAAATTCTGGGAAGAATATTTAAAAGTTGAAGCTGGAATATACAATGAAATATTAAATAATAAAATGGATGTTGTTGAAGGTAAAGTAAGTGAATTAGCTGAGAAATTTGGAACTACTAATGAATTTTTCATGGGATTCATAGATGGAATAAGTGAGAGTTTAAAAGAAGATATAGTTTTAGAAGATGTAGAAGCTGATAAAGAAGTTTCTATAAAAATAGATTGGGAAAAATTATATAACAATATGGTAACTGTTGAGGCTCATTGGCTATATAATTTACAAGGTTGGGAAGAAATATTACCAGCAGACCAAAGAAAAGAAATAATAAAAGCATACAAAAAATCTAAAACAGTAGTTAAAGAAGCAAAAATAGGAAGAAATGATTCATGCCCATGTGGAAGTGGTAAAAAATATAAGAAATGTTGTGGAAAGTAAGGTAATCTTATGTTTATTTTAAGATTTGCAGATGATGATGACAATTTATCAGTTAAAGATTTTACATCTTTAACTGATTTAAAAAAATATATTAGTGAAAATAGTATAGATAAAACATGGCATCAAATTGAAGAAGTTAAAAAAGTAATACCTAACCTAAAAGAGGAATAAAATTAAGTAACACTAAAAAGAATATTAAAAAATAGTTGTCAATAGTTGTCTATAAGGACAACTATTTCTATTTTTAGATATAAATATAAAATATACAGGGGGTATAAATATGAAATTTATTGATTTACATTGTGATACTATAGCAAAATTAATGGAAAATGTGGAAACAAGTGAACTTAAAACTAACAAATATTCTGTTGATATAGACAGGTTGAAAAAAGGGGATTCATTGGCTCAAACATTTGCTCTTTTTGTTGATACTGAAGAAGTAAAACATCCTTTTGATTACTGTATGAGTATGGCAGATAAATTTCATAAAGAAATGAAAAAAAATAGTGATGTAATAGCTCTAGCTACTAACTATGAAGAAATTATGAAAAATCAATCAGAGAATAAACTTACAGCACTTTTATCTATAGAGGAAGGGGCAGTACTTGAAGGTAGAATAGAAAACTTAAAGAAGTTTTATGATTTAGGTGTTAGAATGATGACAATAAGTTGGAATCATGTGAATGAGTTAAGTTTTCCTCATAATAAGATAGAGTATAGAGAAAAAGGTCTTACAGATTTTGGTAGAGAAGTTGTACATAAGATGAATGAACTAGGTATGCTAGTTGATATTTCTCATATTTCAGATGGTGGATTTTATGAAATTGCAAAAATATCTTCTAAACCAATAATAGCTACACATTCAAATTCAAGAGCAATGATGAATCATACTAGAAACCTAACTGATGATATGATTAAAGTGTTGGCTAATAAGGGTGGGGTTACAGGAATAAACTTCTTCCACTTGTTTTTAAGTGATAAAAGTGAAAGTAAGCTTGAAGATATGGTTAGACATATAAAACATATTGTAAATGTTGGAGGAATTGATGTTGTAGCTTTAGGCTCAGATTTCGATGGAATACATTCAAAGGTTGAGATTGAAGATATATCTCAAATGGGTAAATTATATGAACCTCTAAAAAAAGAAGGATTTAGTGAAGATGAAATAGAAAAAATATACTATAAAAACGCTTTAAGGGTAATAAAAGAAGTGTTATAAGAAATGTTTTTTTGACATTAGGAAACAAAGTTTTATATCGAACATAGTATAAACTAAGATAAAAATTTATTGGAGGTTTAACTATGAAGGTAGGAGACATTGTAGCTAGAAAGTCACATAACAAAGATATTGTATTTAAAATAGTCTCTTTTGGTGTAGATGAAAATAATGAAAAAATAGCTATACTAAAAGGAATTGCATTTAGAGTAATAGCAGATGCTTATATTGATGACCTTGAATTAGTAAAAGCACCTGATATAAAAGATATATTAATAGATAAAAATGTAGAAAATTTATTATATAAGTCAGTAAGAAAGGCTAAAGAGAGACAGAAAAAGATGACAAGGGCAGTTCCAAAACTTCAATTAAATTCTAACACATATGGGATGCCTGGAAAAGTACTACAAATAGATGGAGATAAAGAGTATTTAAAAATTTGTTTGGATGTATATGCTCAACTTGGAATACCTGCAGTAGGAGTAGCAGTTTCAGAGCAAAATCAGCATAAAGAAATAAGAGCATTACTAGAAAAATATAATCCGGATATACTAGTAATTACAGGACATGATGCAATGACAATAAAAAGAGGAGATATAGAAGATATGAATAACTATAGAAACTCTTTAAATTTTATGAAAACAGTTAAAGAAGCGCGTAAATGGCAACCAAATTTGGATAATCTTGTAATATTTGCAGGTGCATGTCAGTCAAATTATGAAAAAATAATAAATGCAGGAGCGAATTATGCAAGTTCCCCTGGTAGAATAATGATACATGCTTTAGACCCTGTTTTTGTAGTAGAAAAAATTGCATGTTCAAGAATTGATGTAGTAGTACCTATTGATGAGGTTATAGAGCAGACTATCACAGGTGTTAAGGGTATTGGTGGCTCTGAAACAAGAGGGAAATTTAGATGGGCAATGCCAAAAACAATATTGCATTAACAAAAATTAACATAATTATACTGTATATATTCAAAAATAGTATTGACATTTTTGCAAAAAATATATAAAATAATTAGTTTAAACGTTTGACAAAAATGTTTATATGTGATATTATGTAAACATATAAACGTTAAAGAAGGTGATATTGTGGCTACTGTTCAAACTCTAGATAAGATAAGAGTAAGCTTAGAAAGACATATAGGAAAGAAGATATTGTTGAAAGCTAATAAAGGAAGAAAGCAGATTATTACAAAAGAGGGTATACTAGAAAAAGTTTATCCAAGCGTGTTTGTTATAAAATTAGATGATGAAAGTAATGGATATCCTAGGGTATCTTATAGTTACTCAGATTTATTAACATCTAATGTAAAGTTGCAAGTTTTTAGAGATCAAGATAAATTACAAATAAGTTAAAATTATACCTATTAAAAATAGGTGTAATTTTTTTTTTGCTCCTTAAATATAAATATAGTGTGATACTTTTATAATACTTAAGGGGGTAAACTATGGAATTAATTAAAGATGTAATTAAAATTGACAATAGAATAGACTTTGGGAAATTTCAAACATTTATTGAGGCAGAAGCAGTAGTGCCAGACAAGAAACTAGATGTATATGAGATTGTAAAGACTGAGGGTTACATATCACTTAAAAAAATTGAGATAGCAGACGGAAAGATACTTTGTAGAGGAAGTTTTAATTACAACGTAATTTACATCGCAGACGATAAAAATACTGTTTCTAATGTAGATGGAAAAGTGGATATAAACGAAGTAATAGAAAAAGATAATGTTATGCAAGATATGGAATACATGTTATTTTCAGAGGTAGAGCATATGGACTGCACTATAATGAATGAGAGAAAGATTAAAGTAGGAGCTCTTATGAATATAAGAGGAAGTTTATTTGAAAAACAAAGATTAGATATTGTAAAGGATGTAGCACAGGTAGAAGGCATACAAAAGCATAGAAAGGAAATTTGTTTTCAAGATATAGTGGGAATAGAAAAAGCAGAAAGTTCTATAAGAGACACTATAACTATAAATACAGAAGAAATTCAATCTATAATAAGCTTAAATCCTTGTGTTAAAGTAAAAGAAAGTAGAGTAACTGATAATAAGGTTATTATTGGTGGAGTGTTAGAAATAAATCCATTGGCTTGTACATATGAGGGTGAACTTGTAGAGTTAGATAGAGTGGGTATAGAGTTTACTCAGTTTGTAGAAGTTCCTGGAGTGAGTGATGGCATGACTGAGGAAGTATTATTGTCCATGTCAGACTTTAATCATATTTTTAAACAAAATAGTGAAAGTAATACAGGTCTATTAGAAATAGATTGTATGGCTTGTTGCAAGGTAAAAGTTACAGATGAAGTGACAAGAGAGGTATTACAAGATGCATACTCTCCTCAAAAGATAATAAAATTTGACCATAAACCTATTCAACTAAATAAGACTTTGAGAAATAGTGAAGAAACATTTATGGTTAGAGAAGGAATAAGAAATGATAATGATGATATACAAATAAAAGATATTGTAAGCGTTTGTCCAACTATGTCTATAGAAAATAGCTACATTGAAGGAAATAAAAGTATTATACAAGGGATTATAAAAGTTGAAATTTTATTTATTCCAGTTGAAGGGCTAAAGTTAGTTTATAAAATTAGTGAAGAAATTCCATTTGAGCATGATATAGAGATGGATAATTTAACTGATACAGCATCTGTTTTTAATACAGCATGTATTGATAAAATTGAAGTTGATTTAAATAGAGACCAAATAGATTTAGTTATAAAAATCAAAAGATTTACTGAAGCATTAGATAAAAAGGCAGAAAGCTTTATTGTTAAAGGTGAAGATCAAGGTGTGTATGATTTATCTAAAGCCCCAAGTATAATTGTATATATATGTAAAGAAGGAGATACTTTCTGGAATATTGCAAAAAAATACAATACAACAGAAAATGAAATTGCAGAACTTAATGATATAAAACTTGACGAAGCAATTAAGCCTGGTAAGTGTCTTATTTTAGAAAAAAAAGTCGTATTAGTAGATTAATATTAAAAAATTTAAAGTAATTAAGTATAATAGGGTATTATAATACCCTATTATTTTATTTTTTGTAGTATAATATTATTGTTAGTGATGCATTATTCTTTAAACAAGGAGGATAGAATGGATTTTATAAAACTAAAGAGCAGAGCAAAAATAAATTTATCCATTGATGTCTTAGGAAAAAGGCAAGACGGTTATCATTTTGTTGAAATGATAATGCAAACGATAGATTTATACGATATAGTAAAAATAAAAGGATTAGATAAAGATGAAATAAAGGTAAAAAGCACTAGTTTAGATATTCCTTTAGATGAAGATAATATTGTTTATAAAGCTGCCAAAATAATTAAGAATAAATTTAATATAAAAAAAGGTGTAGAAGTATTCATAGAAAAAAATATTCCTGTAGCAGCAGGGATGGCTGGAGGAAGTTCCAATGCCGCCGCAGTATTAGTAGGATTAAATGAATTATGGAAACTTGAGTTATCTGAAGATGAATTAAAAGAAATAGGATTTAATTTAGGAGCAGATGTTCCATTTTGTATATCAGGAAGGCCTGCTTTAGCTCAAGGTGTTGGAGAAAAACTAACAGATATTAAAGGTTTACCATGTGATATAAGTATTTTAATATGTAAACCAGAATTATTTGTTTCTACAAAAGAAGTTTATCAAGGATTAGACTTGAATAATATTAAAAAAAGACCCAATAATAAATATTTGATGGAGTGTTTAAATTCAGAAGATATAAGAGCTGTATCAGAAAATATGATAAATGTTCTTGAAAATGTTACTATAAGTAAATATGAAGAAATAAATAATATAAAGCAAGTTATGATGAAAAATAATGCTTTAGGTTCTATGATGAGTGGCAGTGGTCCTACAGTTTTTGGATTATTTGAAAGTAAAGAAGACGCTCTAATTGGAAAAAAAGAATTATTAAAAAAATATAAACAGGTATATGTTGTTAACAGCAGTCAAAAAGGGGTTGAAATTTGTGGAGAATTTAACTAAACTAAACTTGGATAATTACAAGCCATTAAGAGATGTAGTCTTCGAAAATTTAAGAGAGGCAATCTTAGAAGGGAAATTAAAGCCTGGTCAAAGGCTGATGGAAGTACAACTAGCAGAACAATTAGGCGTAAGTAGAACTCCAGTAAGAGAGGCAATAAGAAAGCTTGAATTAGAAGGTTTAGTTGTTATGTTACCTAGAAAAGGTGCATATGTAGCAAATATGTCTTTAAAGGATCTTCTAGATGTATTAGAAGTAAGAGCAAGCTTAGAAGGTTTAGCAGCGTCTCTTGCTGCTGAAAGAATTAGTGATGATGATATAAAAAAACTTAAAGATATATCAGAAGCGTTAAAAAAAAGCATTTTAGAATCAGATTTAGATGCACTATTGAAACAAGATGTAGAATTTCATGAATGTATATTTAAAGCAACAAACAATAAAAAATTAATCCAATTGATAAACTCCTTATGGGAACAAGTGTATAGGTTTAGAGTTACTTATATGTCTGATTACGACTCATCACTTAATATTGTTGAAGAACATAGATTTTTACTTGATGCCATAATCAAAGGTGATAGTGAATTGTCGAAGAAATATGCTACAGAGCATATAGAAAAAGCAGAGCAATTTATGATAGATAAGGCTATGATGAATAAAGACTTATAAAATTTAAAAACTACTTTGAAATGGTTATAATCATTTCAAAGTAGTTTTTTTATTGATATTGAAAAATATTATGAATAAATTAAATTTAATTGGACATAATTGATGATATAAATTTATCTTGAGGGGGACTTTTCAATGAGAAAAATTAAGGTTAGATTGGGAATATTAATATTAAGTCTTATATCAGTCATATCAATAATGACGATAGTAATAAATGGTGAAGTAAAAAAAGTTGATAATATATCAAAAGACTATAAAGATAAATTAATAAGATTTCATGTTATAGCAAATAGTAATACAGATGAAGATCAAGAACTTAAATTAAAAGTTAGGGATGAAGTAATAAAATATTTACAGCCAAAGCTACAAAACTCAAAAAGTATAGAGGAAAGTGAAGCTATTATAAAAAAAGAATATAGTAATTTGGAAGAAATAAGTAAAAATATTATTCTCGAAAATGGATATAATTACAGTGTAAAGGTAGGTATACAATATAGTAACTTTCCTACAAAGCAATATTCTAATATAGTTCTTCCAGCAGGTGAATATAAAGCACTAAAAATTATAATTGGAAAAGGTGAAGGAAAGAACTGGTGGTGTGTTATGTTTCCTCCATTATGCTTTGTTGATGAGTCTAATGGTGTTATAGATAAATCTACAGATGATAAGTTAAAAGAAGTTTTAACTGACAAGGAATATAAGCTAATAAAACAAGACACACCAAAGAAAACAAGTAAAGTAAAAATCAAGTTTAAAGTAATTGAAGTAGTAAAGGATTTAGAAGAAAAATTTTAAAAAAATAAAATTATAAGGAGTGGTTTTAATCATGGACAGGTGGAGTAAACTGATAGCTATATTACTAGCCTTAACCTATATATTTATGCCTATTAAAGAGGTATTTGCAGATGAGCCAACAGAGACAGTTAAGAAAGTAAATAAACAAGAACAAAATGTAGCAAAGAAGGAAGTAATAAATTTATCTAATAATGATTTAATGTTACTGTCTAAATTGGTTGCAGGTGAAGCTAGAGGAGAAAGCTATGAGGGACAGGTTGCTGTAGCAGCTGTAGTAATAAACAGAGTATTGGACCCTAGGTTTCCAGATTCAATAGAGGAAGTTATATATCAGAAAAATGCTTTCTCAGTTGTGCTTGATGGTTCAATAAACAAGACACCAACAGATTCAGCATGTAAAGCAGCTAAAGAAGCTCTTTATGGAACTGACCCAACAAATAAAGCAGTATATTTCTGGAATCCAGAAATAGCCACTTGCAAATGGATAAATAGACTAAATCCATATATGAGAATAGGGAATCATGTGTTTGCAAAATAAATTTAAATTTTTGAGTACTGAAAGGAGTTGTCTTTTTCTAGAAATTATTTTCTAATTTGAGATAGCTCCTTTATTTTTTGTTTAAAATAAACTATAATAATCATTTAGGTAATAATATATTAACTGTGAATATAAAAATAAATTTTAGCGATAAATAAGATGTTGTTAAACACAAAAATGTAAAGTAGGTGTTGTATAAAAATGAGCAATAAACCAATAGGAGTTTTTGATTCGGGATTAGGCGGATTGACGGTTTTGAAAGAAATAATGAAGATATTACCAAATGAGGATATAATATATTTTGGAGATACTGCTAGAATACCATATGGTTCGAGATCTAAGGAAACTATAATTAAATATACTTTTCAAGCTATAAATTTTTTAAAAACTAAAGATGTAAAAGCTATAGTTATAGCTTGTAATACTGCTACTGCGAGAAGTTTAAAAGAGGCTCAAGAAAAATATGATATACCAATAATAGGTGTTATAGAAGCAGGCGCTAGGACAGCTGTAAGCTCCACTAAAAACAAGATTGTAGGTATAATTGGAACAGAAGGAACTATAAGTTCAAAGGCATATAATTTAGAAATATCTAAAATAGATAAAAATATAGAAATTGTTAATAAAGCATGCCCTTTATTTGTACCAATTGTTGAAGAAGGATGGGCAAATACAGAAGTAGCTAAATTAACAGCAAAGATATATCTACAAGAATTAAAAGATAAGAATATAGACTCTTTAGTATTAGGATGTACTCATTATCCTATTTTAAAGAGAACAATAGGTGAAGAGGTTGGAGAACACATAAAATTGGTTAATCCAGCTAAAGAGACAGCTAAAGATTTAAAAAAGATTTTAGAAGAACGAAATATTATAAATAGCACAGAAGCTCATGGAATTTATCAATATTATGTATCAGATATACATGAAAAATTTTCAGATATAGCGAAAGAATTTTTAAAGAAAAAAATTGATAAAATTCAAAAAGTGGAGATACAAAAATATTAGTTTATATGAAGAAGTCTATGGAGGAAAAATCGTTGAGTGTAAAAATAAGTATAAATACTAGACAATATGATGAAAAAGGAAATATGGACACCATAGAGATGACTGCTTTTGGTAAAATTTTTTATAAAAATGATGTAATATATGTTATTTACAAGGAAAAAGAAGAAAATATAGAAATAACTAATACTATAAAAATACTTAAAAATGAAGTTAGTATTAAAAAGTTTGGTTCTATTAATTCAACCATGATGTTTAAGTGTGGAGAAAGTAGTACTACAAAATATGTAACCCCACAAGGTACCTTATTAATTGATATTGACACAAGAAAATTGGATATAAATATACAAGAAGGGGAACACATAAAATTGAAAATAGACTATAATATAAAGATACAAGATTTATTTTTAGGTAGAAACAAAATAGATATATACATAGATATTAAATAATAACTATAGCTATTTTCCAGAAATTTTATAAAGGTAGTGAAAAAACTACCTTTTATTTAATTTATTTGGTATTATTATATTTATATTAAACTTTAATTTCTTAAAATTGATACAAGGGTTTAGCGTTTTTTTATAGAAAGTATACTTAAAAGTGAATAAAACTAAGTGTAAGAGGGATAAATATGATATTTGATAAGGTACTAAGTACTATAAATAAACATAATTTAATACAAAAAGGCGATAAAATAGTTTTAGGTCTTTCTGGAGGACCTGATTCAGTTTGTTTATTGCATGTACTAAATAGATTAAAAAAAGATTTTAATATAGAAATATATGCAGCACATTTAAATCATCAAATAAGAGGAATAGAAGCTCAAAAAGATGCATTATATGTATCTAAGCTTTGTGAGGATATGGGAATTGTATTCTTTGTAAAGTCTATTAATGTACCAAAATATTGTGAAAATGAGGGGTTATCATTAGAAGAAGGAGCAAGGAAGCTAAGATATGAAATGTTTTATGAAATTAAGGATAAGATTAAAGCTAACAAAATAGCTATAGGTCATAATCTCAATGACCAAGCTGAGACTGTCATGATGCGTATTATGAGAGGAACAGGTCTTAAGGGGTTAAAAGGAATTGATTATATTAGAGATAACTGTATAATTAGACCAATCTTGGATGTAGAGAGAATAGATATAGAGGAATATTGTAAAGCTTATAATTTAAATCCTAGAATAGATAAAACAAATTTAGAAAACATATACACTAGAAATAAAATAAGGTTAGACCTTTTACCATATATGAAGGATAATTTTAATTCAAATGTAATAGAATCTATAGTGAGGATGAGCAATAGCTTAAAAAGTGATAACGATTATATTGAGAAAGAGGCAGAAGCTAAATTTAGAGAAGTTTCAAATATAAAAGAAAAGAGCTTTGTAGACATAAATTTAGAAGCTTTTATTTGCTTACATGATGCTATCAAAGTTAGGGTTCTTAGAAATTCTATAAAACATATACTAGGAGATACTAATTTTGTTGATCAAAAACATATAGAGGACATAATGTCTTTAGAAAGCGATTCAAAAGTAAATAAAATGATAACTCTTCCGAGAAATATATTTGTTTATAGAAAAAAAGACAGTATAATATTAACCAATGAGGAAATTGTTAGTGAGGAAATTGAATTTTATTACAATATACCTAGTAATGGGTTTATAAAAATAAAAGAATTAAAACAAATTATTGAGACCCAAGTAATGAGTATAGATAGGTATAAGAGTATGAAATTAGACAATTCATCTAAAGGGTTTGATTTTAATAAGGTAAAAGGGGGTATAGTAATAAGGAGCAGAAGGCAAGGTGATAAGATAAAACTTGCTATGGGAAGTAAAAAAGTGAAGGATTTATTCATAGATTTAAAAATCCCAAGAGAAGAAAGATGTAAAATTCCTATAATCACAGATAGTGAAGGAATAATATGTGTTGGAGATTATAAAATCAGTGAGAATTATAAAATTGATGAAAGCACAAAAGAAGTATTAAAAATTAATTTTAACAAATTATAGGGCAAAGCAATGTATGAAAGGAGGGCTTCTATATTGAATAAGTTGCTAAAAGGGGCAGGTTTTTATCTACTTGTTTTTATAATTATAGTAGGTATAGTTCAATTCTCAGGTAAGCCTACAGAAAAAATAAAAGATTTAAAATTTTCCCAAGTATATAGGGAATTAACCGATGAGAATATATCAAGATTGTACTTTGTAAATCAAACTTCTGTAGAAGGTACTATAAAAGATACAAATACAAAGTTTAAATCATATGTTCCAACAGAAATAATGGGAGATAAACTGGCAGATGAAGTGTTAGATCAAGCTAAGGCTGGAAAATTAACATTTGGTGGTGAAGCTAAACCATCTACACCTTGGTTTGTTGAGATGCTACCTACATTACTGTTAATATTCTTTATGGTAATTCTTTGGTTTGTATTTATGAATCAGTCTCAAGGTGGAGGCGGAAAGGTTATGAGCTTTGGTAAGTCAAAGGCTAAGGTTCATAAGGATGATGAAAAAACTAGAGTTACGTTTAAAGATGTAGCTGGATTGGATGAAGAAAAAGAAGATTTACAAGAAGTAGTAGACTTCTTGAAGAATCCTAAGAAATATATTGAATTAGGAGCAAGAATACCAAAAGGAATGCTTATGGTAGGACCTCCTGGAACTGGTAAAACATATCTATCAAGAGCAGTTGCTGGAGAAGCAGGAGTGCCATTTTTCAGTATAAGTGGTTCTGATTTCGTTGAGATGTTTGTTGGGGTTGGGGCTTCAAGAGTAAGAGATTTATTTGAGCAAGCTAAAAAAAGCGCTCCAGCTATAATATTTATAGATGAAATCGATGCAGTTGGTAGAAAGAGAGGAGCAGGTCTTGGTGGAGGTCATGATGAAAGAGAACAAACTCTTAATCAACTTCTAGTTGAGATGGATGGATTTGGAGTAAACCAAGGTATAATAATCATGGCAGCAACAAATAGACCAGATATACTTGACCCAGCCTTACTTAGACCAGGAAGATTTGACAGACAAGTAGTTGTTGGTACACCAGATGTAAAAGGTAGAGAAGCTATATTTAAAGTTCACTCAAGAAATAAACCACTAAATGATGATGTTAAAATGGATGTATTAGCTAGAAGAACACCAGGATTTACCCCTGCTGATATAGAAAACTTAATGAATGAAGCTGCAATACTAACAGCTAGAAAAAGAGAAAAGAAAATTAAGATGGAAACTATAGAAGAAGCTATAACAAAGGTTATAGCAGGTGTAGCTAAGAAATCAAGAGTAATAAGTGAAAAAGAAAGAAGACTTACAGCATATCATGAAGGCGGGCATGCAGTTTGTGCTCATATACTTGAGGAAGTAAGTCCTGTTCATCAAGTTACAATAGTACCAAGAGGAAGAGCAGGAGGATTTACAATGCAGCTTCCTGTTGAAGATAAGTTCTATGCTACTAAAAATGAGATGAAAGAAAACATAGTAGTTTTACTTGGAGGTAGAGTAGCAGAAGAGTTAGTGCTAAAAGATGTGTCTACAGGAGCATCAAATGACTTAGAAAGAGTTACAGCTACTGCAAGAAGTATGGTAACAAAATATGGAATGAGTTCTAAACTTGGTCCAATGTCATTTGACAGTGATGATGAAGTATTTTTAGGTAATAGTTTTTCAAGTAAGAGAAATTATTCTGAAGAGGTTGCTTTTGAAATAGACCAAGAAACAAAACGTATAGTTGATGGTGCATATGATAAGACAAGAAGTATATTACAAGAAAACATGGATAGACTGGAGTATGTAGCTCAAGCCCTACTTATCTATGAAACTTTAGATGCAGATCAATTTATAAAAGCATTTAATAAAGAATTACCATTAAATGATATTGAAAATGCAATTACAGAGGAAAATTCTCCTAAAGAAACTGAAGAGCAATTAACTATAAGTCTAGAAAAAGATAGAGAAGAAAGAAACAATGTTGTTGATATAAATAAAAATCAAGAAAATAAATCTGATGAAGATAAATAATTTTAAAACATTGATTATTTTAAGAGTATTATCTATTAAGGATTAAATATTAAGACTGAAAGTATAATGTTAAATTGATAAACAAAGTATATTTGCATATATCAATTTAATTAATACTTTCAGTTTTTTTGTGATTTTATCAAAGATTAGGTAGAATATTAAATTATGGAAATCAATGGTATGGGTATATACGTTTACTTATGATAATATATTAAAAAGGAATTTTAAAATTAGTAGTATTAAAAATATATTAATAATGTATAATTACTTATTAGAAGAAAATAAGTCATGAAATCATGTCATATTAGAGGTGAAGTATGCGAGAGAAGATAATAGAAATTATATTAAATAATAAATCTGAGTTTATTTCGGGTGAAGAGTTGTCAAAGCAATTAGGTGTGTCACGTGCAGCTATATGGAAACATATGAAAGCTCTAAAGGAAGAGGGATATAATATAGAATCTGTAAATAAAAAAGGTTATAGATTAGCAGAAAATCCAACTGATTTATTAAGTCCACAGAACATCTACTATAAATTAAAAACAGAGTTTATTGGTAAGAATATTGAGCATCTTGATACTGTAGATTCAACCAATGAATACGCAAAAAGAGTGGCTGTGAATAGTATAGATGGAACTGTGATTTTAAGTGAACATCAAGATATGGGAAAAGGACGATTAGGAAGAACTTGGGATTCCAAACCTCATGAAGGGATTTGGATGAGTATTATTCTAAAACCAGATATGGAACCGTTTAAAGCGCCATTTATAACTTTAATAGCAGGAGCAAGTGTAACACAAGCTTTAAATAATCTAGGGGCAAAGACTTTAATAAAATGGCCAAATGATGTTATTTTAAATGGGAAAAAAATATGTGGTATACTAACAGAATTGTCTGCTGAGATTGAAAGAACAAATTATGTTGTTCTTGGTATTGGAATAAATGTTAAAATAATGGACTTTGAGCCAGAAATAGCTGAGAAAGCTACCTCATTGTATAAAGAAGGATACAAATTGTCTAGAGTAGATATTGTCAGAAATGTATTGGCTGAATTCGAAAAGTTATATTTAGACTATATTGCAAATAACTCAAAAGAAGAAACTCTAAAAATATGTAGAGATTATTCTGCGATTATAGATAAGAATATATATGTACTAAAAGGAAATGATAAAGAATTAGTTAAATGCTTAGATATAAATGAAGATGGTAACTTAGTGGTTCAAAGTAGTGATGGAAGTGTAAAAGAAATTGTTTCGGGTGAAGTTTCTATAAGAGGAGAAAAGGGATATGTATGATAATATTTTAGATATAGAAGGTTTAAAGGTTGGGCAAGTTGAGGATAGAAGAGGGATGACTGGATGTACAGTAGTGATTTGTGAAGAAGGTGCAACTTGTGGTGTTGATGTAAGAGGGTCAGCTCCAGGAACTAGAGAAACCGATTTATTAGACCCTGTAAATATGGTTCAAAAAGTTCATGCTGTAGTTTTAGCAGGAGGTTCTGCATATGGTCTTGAATCTACTTGTGGAGTAAGTAGATACTTAGAAGAGAGAGGAATTGGTTTTGATGTTGGAGTTGGCAAAGTTCCTATAGTTGTGGGCGCAGTTTTATTTGATTTAGGAGTAGGAGATTTTAAGTGTAGACCAGATATACAAATGGGTTATAAAGCTTGTGAAGTAGCAAATACAACTGTTTTAAATCAAGGGAATTATGGAGCAGGATGTGGAGCTACTGTTGGAAAGATAAGAGGGCAAGAATATGCTATGAAAGGTGGAATAGGAAGTTATTCTATAAAACTTGATAATGGATTGATTGTATCTGCATTGATTGCTGTAAACGCTCTTGGAGATGTTTATGAGGATGGAAAGGTTATAGCAGGTGCCTTAAATGATAAAAAAACAGAAACAATTGATACATACAAATTGATGAAACAAGGTGCAAGTAAAGGCGGATTTAGTATAGATAATACTACTATTGGAATTATAGCAACGAATGCTAAGTTGACTAAAGCTGAATGTAAAAAAATATCTCAAATGGGTCATGATGGGTATGCAAAAGCTATTTTTCCTATCCATACACCTCATGATGGAGATACAATATTCACAATGTCAAAAGGTGAAATAGAAGCAGATATAACGTTATTAGGTTCATTAGCTGTAGAGGCTGTGGAAAAAAGTATAATAAATGCAGTAAAAAAAGCTGATAGTGTAGAAAATATAATAGCATATAAAGACATAGTAAAAAAATGAGAAATATGATGAAATTAGCATATTTTTCTTGTCAAATTGTTGACAATGGCAACTCGTCTTGATAAAATTATTCTTGTTAGAGCAGGCATCCTGAAAGTAGTAGCCTGACTCATAATGATAAAAAATAAGAGTAAGAAAAATCAAAAAATTAAGTAGTCCGGCATCGTTAGTGAGCTGGAACGGAGGTGTATTTTTTATGATGAACACAAGTGCATCAGTAAGAAAAGTAAATGTAAGAAAGATGACTATAATAGGAGTACTATCAGCTATTTCTATTATGCTATCTATGACTCCATTGGGATTTATTCCAGTTGGACCTACAAAAGCAACTATAATGCATATACCAGTTATTATTGGAGCTATTATGGAAGGACCAATAGTTGGGGCAGCAATAGGCTTTATATTTGGAGTATCAAGTCTTTTAAACGCTATAGTAAACCCAACAGTAACATCTTTTGTTTTTATAAATCCATTAGTTTCAATATTGCCAAGAGTTATGATAGGTATATTGGCTTATTATGTATATCAACTAATAATCAATGCTACAAGTAAGGTATACATATCTGGATTAATTACAGGAGCTGTAGGTTCTTTGTTAAATACAGCTGGTGTTTTAGGAATGATATATGTTTTATATGCTGACAAGTATCTTCAAGCAATGGGTCAAAATGGTTCAGCAGGAAAGGTTATAATGGCTCTTGCCGCAGCAAATGGAGTACCAGAAGCAATAGTAGGAGCTTTAGTAGTAGCTGCCGTTGCTGCTGTACTTAAGAAAAGCAAAAAATAGAAAGAAGGTTAATGACATATGCTTCTAGTATTTGATGTTGGAAATACTAATATGGTTTTAGGTATATATAAAGGTGACAAGTTAGTTAATTATTGGAGAATTAAAACAGATAAGGAAAAAACATCTGATGAATATGGAATTCTAATAAGTAGCTTATTTAAGTATGATGATGTGGATATAAATGCTATTGATGATGTAATAATATCATCTGTAGTTCCAAACGTTATGCATTCTCTTGAAAATTTTTGTATAAAATACTGTAAAAAGCATCCATTGATAGTAGGTCCAGGCATAAAAACAGGTCTAAATATAAAATATGATAATCCAAAACAAGTTGGAGCAGACAGGATAGTTAATGCTGTAGCAGGCATAGAAAAATATGGAGCACCAAGTATACTTGTAGATTTTGGAACAGCAACTACATTTTGTGCTATTTCTGAAAAAGGTGAATATCTAGGGGGTACAATAGCACCAGGAATAAAAATATCTAGTGAGGCATTATTCCAAAGTGCATCTAAATTACCTAGGGTAGAATTAGCAAAACCAGGTATGACTATTTGTAAAAGTACTGTATCAGCTATGCAATCTGGTATAATTTATGGATATGTAGGTTTAGTTGATAAAATAATAAATATGATGAAAAAAGAATTAAATTGTGATGATGTTAAGGTTATAGCTACAGGTGGACTAGCTAAACTAATTGCTTCAGAAACAAAAAGTATAGATTATGTAGATGGTTTTTTAACGCTAGAAGGATTAAGAATAATATATGAAAAAAACCAAGAATAATTAATGCAGGGAATTGGATTATATATCCAATTCCCTTTTTATGATAGTTTTTTAGTGTTATGTGGTATATTATAATGAGGAAATGCAGATTTAGAAATAAAATCACAAAAACAAAGGAAAATATAGGAGAAAAACGATGAAAGTAGGAAATTTAGAATTAAAAAATAAAGTTTTTCTGTCACCTATGGCAGGGGTAACAGACCTTCCATTTAGATTAATTTGTAAAGAACAAGAATGTGGACTTTTATATACAGAAATGATAAATGGTAAGGCACTTTGCTATGATGATGAAAATACTAAAAAAATGCTTAAGATAGAAAAAGAAGAGCATCCTGTAGCTGTTCAGATATTTGGTTCTGAACCAGATTTTATGGGAAGAGCAGCAGAAATAATGAATGAATATCCAAATGAAATCCTTGATATAAATATGGGATGTCCAGCTCCAAAAGTAGTTAAAAATGGGGATGGTTCAGCACTTATGAAAAATCCTAAACTTGCAGAGCAGGTATTAAAGGCGGTAGTGAAGAATTCAAAGAAACCAGTTACTTTAAAAATAAGAAAAGGATGGGATGATAATAATATAAATGCTGTTGAGATAGCAAAGATGGCAGAAGCTTGTGGAATAAGTGCTTTAGCAATACATGGAAGAACGAGAGAGCAATATTATACAGGTAAAGCAGATTGGGATATAATTGCAGATATTAAGAAAAATTTAAATATACCTGTTATAGGAAATGGTGATGTATTTACAATAGAAGATTCAATAAATATGTTAGACAAAACGGGTTGTGATGCTATAATGATAGGTAGGGGTGCTCAGGGTAACCCGTGGATATTTAAAAGAATAAACCATTATATGAATACAGGCGAGATTTTACCAGAGCCAACTCTTAACGAAAAAATAAGTACTGCCATTAAACATTTAAAGCTTGCAGTAGAAGAACATGGAGAGTATGTAGCTGTAAGGGAAATGAGAAAACACATCGCTTGGTATTTAAAAGGTCTTAGAAACTCTGCAAGACTGAGAGATGAAATTAATAAAATAGAAGACTATCAAGAAGTTGTGTCGAAATTGGAGTACTATATGGAAGACTCCTTGACATAAAAATAATAGTGACTTATAATATAGCGCATAAATTAAAAAAAGATTATAAAAATTTTAAAATATAATTAGGAAAATTCCTAAGAAATTTGTGAAGGAGTTGTATTTATAATGGAAGAGAATAAAGAATTTTTATTGACACAAGAGGGATACGATAAATTAGAAGAAGAATTAGAGAATTTAAAGGTTGTAAAGAGAAAAGAAGTTGCAGAGAGAATAAAGGTTGCTATATCTTTTGGTGATTTATCTGAAAATGCTGAGTATGATGAAGCTAAAAAGGAACAGGCACAAGTTGAAGAAAGAATCTTAAAATTAGAAAATATGGTTAGAAAAGCTGTTATCATAGATGAAAGCAAAATAGACCTTAATGTTGTTACAATAGGTTCAATAGTTAAAGTTAAAGATTTAGAATTTGATGAAGATGTTGAATATACTATAGTTGGTTCAACAGAAGCAGACCCATATGACGGTAAAATATCAAACGAATCTCCTGTAGGAAAAGCGCTTTTAGGAAGAGCTGCTAAAGAGGTTGTAGAAGTGCAAGTTCCTGATGGAGTTGCTAAGTTTGAAATATTAGAAATAAGAAGATAATCTGGAGGAAAAAAATGAAAAATAATCAACAAAGCAATGAAGAAGCACAAATTCAAGAAGACCTTAGTGAAGTACTTCAAGTAAGAAGAGATAAACTAAAAAAATTACAAGAGTCAGGTAGAGACCCTTTTAAAGAAAGTAGATATGATAGAACTCATTATTCTATGGAAATAAAAGATAACTTTGAAGCTCTTGAAGGTCAAACTACAAAAGTAGCAGGACGTATAATGAGCAAGAGAATACAAGGTAAAGCTGGTTTTATAGATATTCAAGACCAAGAAGGAAGAATTCAATCTTATGTAAGATTAGATGCTATAGGGGAAGAAGAATATAGTGTATTTTCAACATATGATATTGGAGATATAATTGGTATTGAAGGGGAAATATTTAGAACTAAAAAGGGAGAAATATCTGTAAAGGCTAAATCTGTAGTATTATTATGCAAATCTTTACAAGTTTTACCAGAAAAATACCATGGATTAAAAGATCAAGAATTAAGATATAGACAAAGATATGTTGATTTAATAGTGAACCCAGAAGTAAAAAATGCTTTTTTAATTAGAACGAAAGCATTAAAAGCATTAAGAGCATATTTAGATGACAGAGGATTTTTAGAAGTTGAAACTCCAATATTAAATACTATAGCGGGTGGAGCAAATGCTAGACCTTTCATAACTAACCATAACACTTTACATATACCAATGTATTTAAGAATAGCAAACGAATTATACTTAAAGAGACTTATTGTTGGTGGATTTGATAAAGTTTATGAAATGGGAAGAATGTTTAGAAATGAAGGTATGGATTTAAAACATAATCCTGAATATACGGCTATAGAATTATATCAAGCATATGCAGACTACACTGATATGATGGAGATAACAGAAAATGTTGTTGCACATATGGCTGAAGTTGCTACAGGAAGCATGATAATCAACTATCAAGGAACAGAAATAAACTTTACACCTCCTTGGAAGAGAATGACTATGGAAGATTGTGTGAAGGAATATTCTGGTGTAGATTTTTCTACAATAAATACAGATGAAGAAGCATTAGAAATTGCTAGAGAAAAAGGCATAGAAATAAAACCTGGAATGAGAAGAGGGGAAGTAATAAATGCTTTCTTTGAAGAGTTTGGAGAAGATAAATTAATCCAACCAACATTTATAACACATCATCCAGTTGAAGTATCTCCATTATCTAAGAGAAATGCTGAAGACCCAAGAAGAACTGATAGATTTGAAGCTTTTGCTAATAAGTGGGAATTAGCTAATGCATTTTCTGAGCTTAATGACCCAATTGACCAAAAAGGAAGATTTATGGACCAATTGAGAAAAAGAGAATTAGGAGATGATGAAGCTTTTGAAATGGATGATGATTTCTTAAAAGCATTAGAAGTAGGTTTACCTCCTACAGGTGGACTAGGAATAGGTATAGATAGAGTTATTATGCTATTAACTAATTCTCCATCTATAAGAGACGTATTATTATTCCCAACTATGAAACCTATTGATAATAATCAAAATAAAGAAGAAGAAGAAAAATAAAAAATACAAGCATTCTACTAAGTTTTAAATAGAATAGAGCTATTAAATTATCAATAAATAGCTTTATTTTATTTAAAATGTCAATGTAGAATGCTTTTTATATATTCTAAAAAAATTTTCATGTATTTAATTTATAAATTACCAACAAACGTTACAAACTGATATTAGTTTTTGTTGATTGGAACTTTATATTTAGAAAATATGATTGAAAGTAATTTATTATGAAAATATTTAAAGTAATTTTTGGGAAGGAAAAAGGAATAAGTTTTGAGAATACTATATATAAAAAATTATTGGGGGAATGTGTGATGTTTCAAGTAATTGATTTTTTATGTTTAGTTTGTATTGGATTTTTAGTTCTTGATGTTATGGTATATTTTTGTAAGGATGCAATGGATATATTTGAAAGTACAACTAAGGTTAATAAAGTTAAGAGTATAAATGTTTGGGCAGATAGAGTCAGAGCTAACTCATATTCTTATGAAAATAAAATTGCAAAATAGGAAAAACTGTATATGCATGTGTTACTTGTAATATCAAGGGTTATATCTGTTAGTTTTAGTTAAATGTATTAAAAAAAACAAAGAGCTATAACCTTTTTTAAAATAAAAAACAAAAAAAGTATTGACGAATTATTTTTAAGGTGATATAGTATTACTTGTCCTTAAGAAAAGGGCAAACATGAAAAATGAACTTTGAAA